>NZ_JBXWOP010000009.1:0-194617 GCF_059610965.1 Ruegeria sp. CDSB136 | reverse complement strand
TGGTACTTGGGCTTAAGCCCCGGGAGAGTAGGTCACCGCCAAACCTAGCAAAATCCCCCTTCTCTCTGACGATGAAACACTTTCCGACCCTGACGCGGGATGGAGCAGCCCGGTAGCTCGTCAGGCTCATAACCTGAAGGTCGTAGGTTCAAATCCTACTCCCGCAACCAGCGTCGGAAAATCCCAGATCAGCCCGTTCAGACTACAATTGATCCACTGGATCAATCGCTTAACGTCGTCACCTCGTCAGGGCCATAACCTGAAGGTCATCTCCCTGCCTGACGATACTTTGCAGCCTAGCCATCACCTATACGCTTTGGATCAAAACGACAGACACCTGGTACAAGCTCTGGACGGTCACCTCCGGCTCGTCTGCGTCTTCAACCCGCCGCTTGCCGGGACGGAGGTTCATCGCGAGGACGGAAGCTATGCGCCAATTGAATCCTGACGCGCACAGTGAGTTATTTCCAAGTTTCCAAGCTCGGGGAAAGGGCGCATTGCCAATAGTCCATTCCGGGGTCATTGCGACCATCAACCGAAGCATTGTGAGAGCCCGCTTCGCGGACACGGCAGTCATCCAATTCTATAGATCAGTTGTCCTGATTAGGATTAAACTCTTCGTTGACAGCTATTGGACTTGGTCACCAACCCTAATACCGCTTTGCAGCTGCTCCTTCCGGCCAGCATCAACCGGATTTCAATTCACTGGACTTTCGAAAGGTCGATCGTAGATTTGTGACATTCTTCGAAAGAGGTGCCCGCGTGTTGGTCAGGATCGGTTCACTCGTTTTCTGGGTATGGTGTTTGTTTTGTTTCGGCGCTGCGTCTTCTGTCGCTGATGTAGTGCACCGTTGGGTCCAGCTTGGGCCCGATGACGAAGTTGTTGTACGCGCAACCTCTACATCGCCTGACTGCCCCAACTTGCAAGTCGATGGCCATTTGGTCGCCATGAACAAAAGGGCGATACCAGACAGCCAGTTTCCGGAAATCGTCTGCGAGCATCGCGCGCCAAAAAGGGCGCAACAGATAATGCTTGAGGGAAACGCGCTGCCAATTCTAAATCCAAGCGTCCAGCGGATTGTCGTGATTGGAGATACCGGCTGCCGCATTCGGGGCGGCAGGGCTCAGGCCTGCAATGACCCGGTTGCCTGGCCATTGGAATCGATCGCGGCAGAAATTGCATCCAGATCACCGGATCTGATCATCCA
Organism: Ruegeria sp. CDSB136; assembly: GCF_059610965.1. Lineage (NCBI taxonomy): Bacteria > Pseudomonadati > Pseudomonadota > Alphaproteobacteria > Rhodobacterales > Roseobacteraceae > Ruegeria > Ruegeria sp. CDSB136. The sequence goes on along the minus strand of NZ_JBXWOP010000009.1, from coordinate 193,409 downwards.
CGTTGGCGATTACCTGTACCGATCAAGTGAGTGCCCAGACCCGGAAAAGTGCGGTGGTTCCCCTTTTGGTGACAATTTCCGGGTCTGGTCTGCAGATTGGTTGGACCCGGCCGATACCCTGTTCGCTCTTGCCCCCTTCATATTTGTCAGAGGCAATCATGAAAGTTGCGGGCGCGGCGACAAAGGGTGGTTCCGGTATTTTGCACCTGGTCTCGTTCCGGATGATTGTCCGGCTGTGACTGAACCCTGGGTAGCCTCTGTCGACGGGTTTGATCTGATCGCATTCGACTCGTCCGCCGGTCCTGCCCCAAAAAGCAGCCCCGATCTGTTGCCCGAATATGGTCGAATGGCCGGGGATATGTTTGCAAACATCAGTGGCGAAACCTGGTTTCTCACTCATCGCCCACTTTGGGCAAACATGCGTGCCTTCGGTGAACTGATCGATGGCGACGACACACAGCGCGCGGCGTTTGGCGAGGCCATGCCAGGACCATTGAACCTTGTCCTGTCTGGCCATATTCACGCGTTTCAGGCAATCGATTTGGCAGATGGGCCGGTGCAGGGGATAAGCGGCAACGGCGGGACACAGCTGGATCCAATGCCAACAGGTGCTTTGACCAATGTTGAAGTCGCCGGAAGCCTGGCAAGTCTCGTGGTCAACAACAGTGATTTCGGCTTCCTGATGTTGACCAGAGAGGTTGGAGACAGTTGGTCGATGGAGGCGATTGACGCAAAAGGAAACGCACTAAATCGATGCCTCCTGAGAAGCCGCGCGCTTTCTTGCGAGTGATGTCACCGGATGGCACAACTACTCATCGCACCGGTTCAGAACGCGTAGCGCACGCCGAATTCGGTGTAGTTCTGATTTAGGACCAGATCGGCCTTCCGACTTTTTCCAAGAACCAGTTCGGCGTTGGGCAGGTCGTTCCCGGTTGCGCGTTGCAGTGCCGTTACGGGGTCGAGGCCGTGTTTGATCCACCGTTGTTGCAGTCTGCTTTCGAGTTCTTCCAATGTCGGGCTGACAAACACCGTCAGGGCAAAGACATCCGCCAATGCATTCCAGGGATCACTGTCCATCAGAAGATAGTTTCCCTCAACGACGACAATCGGAGTTTCTGGATGAACGGCAATCGCGTTTGCAATCGCCAGATCCATCTGCCTGTCGAATTTTGGGTGAAAGACTTCATGCTGCGCGGACTGCAGGTCCTTGATCGCCTTGCAAAACCCAACCGCATCGAAGGTTTCCGGGGCGCCTTTCTTGGCCAGTAGGCCCCGTGCTTCAAGGACGCGGTTGTCCAGATGATAACCGTCCATGGGCACCAGCGTTGCCTGTGGAAGCCCCGAGCCCTGATCAGTGTTGAGCGATTGAACGACGGCCTCCGCCAGGGTCGATTTTCCGGATGCAGGGGGGCCGGCGATTGCGACAATCATCCGGACGCCGGCCTGCCGTCGGGCGGCGATCAGGTCGCAAACGCGTTTTACGTCCTGCTCGATCACGCGGCGTCCTCTTTCGGGGGTTCCTTGGCGCCGGTCATGAAAGCCACAGCGTCGGACATCGTGTAGTCCTTGGGATCGATTGTGCAGAGCCGTTTGCCCAACCTGTGTACGTGAATACGATCGGCGACTTCGAAGACATGGGGCATGTTGTGGCTGATTAGGATGATCGGAATGCCCCGCGCCCGAACATCCTGGATGAGTTCAAGCACCTTGCGGCTTTCTTTCACGCCCAGTGCGGCTGTTGGTTCATCCATGATGATGAACTTGGTCGCAAACGCAGCGGCACGAGCAACGGCCACGCCCTGGCGCTGGCCTCCGGACAGGGTTTCGACTGCCTGATTGATCGATTGAACGGTCATCAAACCAAGCTCGGTCAGCTTGTCACGCGCAAACTTCTCCATGGCTGGCCGGTCGAGCTGACGCAGGTATTTTCCCATGAAGCCCTGTTTGCGGATCTCGCGGCCCATGAACATGTTATCCGCAATCGAAAGGGCAGGGGACATCGCAAGTTGTTGGTAGACGATCTCGATCCCCATGTTCCTCGCGTCAATCGGAGAGGTGAAGTTGACCTTCTTCCCCTCTATCAGGATTTCGCCCTCATCCGGGATCGTGGCGCCGCAGATTGCTTTAACGATGGATGATTTGCCCGCGCCGTTATCCCCGATGACCGCCAGGATTTCGCCCTGACGCAGCTCAAAATCGGAATGGTCGATCGCGGTTACGTGGCCATAGCGTTTTACGATCCCGCGGCCCTGGACGACTGGAGTTGTGTCTGACATCAGCCCGATACCTTTCTGATCCACTGGTCAACCGCGACGGCCGCGATGATGAGAAGTCCGATAAGCAGGAAGGTCCACTGCGCGTCCGCGCCCAGTAGCCTGAGGCCAAGCGTGAAGACGCCGACGATCAGGGCACCAAACAGGGATCCCAGAATTGAACCGCGCCCCCCGAAAAGCGAGATACCCCCGATCACAACCGCGGTGATGCTTTCGATGTTGGCCAATTGCCCGGATGTCGGCGAGACCGATCCGATACGCCCGATCAGAGCCCAGCCAGCGAATGCACAGATCAGACCGGACAACATGTAGACCGACATCAATGTTCTGTGAACATTGACCCCTGACAGTTCTGCGGCTTCTGGATCGTCCCCCACTGCGTAGACATGTCGGCCCCAGGCCGTGTGTTTGAGGGCGTAGGCCAACACAAAGATCAGCACGAGCATGAATATGACGCCAACGGTGAAGGTTGCTCCACCGATGCTGAACTTGGTGCCGAAGAACTGAAGGAAGGGGGCGTTTGCCTCGATGTCCTGGCTGCGAATGGTTTCGTTCGCGGAATACAGGAAATTTGTGGCCAGAACGATCTGCCACATGCCAAGCGTGACGATGAAGGGGGGAAGCTTGACGCGGCTGACAAGCCAGCCATTGAGCGCTCCGATCATGGTTCCGGCGGCCAGTCCGCACATAACGGCAATTGGCACCGGAATGCCGTATCGGAAGGAAAACTGCCCCATGATGACAGAAGAAAACACCATGATCGCGCCAACACTCAGATCGATGCCAGCGGTCAGAATGACCAGGCTTTGCGCTGCGGCCACGATGCCGACGATCTGCACCTGTTGAAGGATCAGGGTCATTGCAAAGGGCGAAAAGAATTTTGAGCCCAAAAGCAGTCCGAAAATCAAAATCGCACCGACCAGGACGATTAGCGGCACAAAGGACGGGTTAACGTGCAGAAGATGCTGCAACTTCCCCAGAACGCCGTGCCGATGATCCTCAAAAGTCGCAACAGTTTCTGTTTTGCTGGCTGCGGATTCAAATCCCTGGGCGCTTTGGTTTGCTTCGGACATATCTCCCCCTTTTCGTGGGCGTTATGCCGCCCACGAGATCAGTGTACAGGAAGTTTCGGTTTGCTGGTGAAAGGAATGATGAGGCGCTTCGGCGCGCCTCATCCAAAAGGCCTGCGTTTAGCCCCAGCAGAGCTCCAAGCCTTCAGCGACCGAAATCGATTCCACACCATCAACGGGCTGATCGGTAATCAGTGCAACGCCGGTATCGTAGAAGTCTTTACCGGGTGTGTTTTCTGGCTTCACGCCCTCGTCGGCCCATTTCTTCACGGCCTCAACACCAAGCGACGCCATCAGCAGGGGGTACTGCTGGCTTGTGGCACCAATCACTCCGGCCTCAACGTTTTGTACGCCGGGGCAGCCGCCATCGACCGAAACGATCAACACGTCGTTTTCACGCCCGATGGATTTCAGAGCCTCATAGGCACCCGCCGCCGCCGGTTCATTGATCGTGTGAACCACGTTGATCGTTGAATCCTTGGCCAGAAGGTTTTCCATGGCACGGCGTCCACCTTCTTCGTTTCCGTCGGTCACGTCGCTGCCGACCAGCCGTGCGTCTGTTTCATCGCCGATAACATTTGGATCCGCCAATTCCACTCCGAACCCGTCGAGGAAGCCCTGATTGCGCAGAACGTCCACGGTCGGCTGGCTGACATTCAGATCAAGCGTCGCGATTTTGGCGTCCGCTGCTGCATCACCCATTTTGGCCTTCGCCCATTGCCCGATCAGCAGACCTGCCTTGTAGTTATCTGTCGCAAATGTCGCGTCCGCCGAGTCAATCGGACTGAGCGGCGTATCCAATGCGATCACAAGAACACCAGCGTCCCGAGCCTGCTGAACCGCGGGGACAATCGAACTTGTGTCAGACGCTGTCAGCAGAATTCCCTTGGCGCCATCGAGGATGCAGGTTTCAATCGCCTGGACCTGAGTTTCGTGGTCGCCGTCGATTTTGCCAGCAAAAGCCTTCAGGGTCATGCCAAGCTCTTCCGCCTTCGCGGTCGCACCCTCCTTCATTTTTACAAAAAATGGATTGGTGTCGGTCTTGGTGATCAGGCAGACGGTCTCACCGGCCGCTTGCGCAGATGCGGCAGCCAGTGTGAGTGCAGTCGCCGATGCGGCAAGCTTGAGTAAATTTCTCATGTTGTCCTCCCATAAAATCATCGTCGTCCCGCATGGCGCGCCAGCGAGACCTACCTCCATCCTCCAATGCAGGTCGTATTCAACAAACCGCGATTCGAGCCTCGATGTCAATAAGTAAATAAAGTTTATTTATTAATTCGATCAGATATCTTTTCATAAGAAAACAAGGTGGTTATGTTCGGGATTATGGAGAAAGAAGCACTTAGAATGCTAACCGGCGGGGTAAGTCAAAGCGGTGTTCGCGATCATAACGAGCGCCTGATTTTGACGGTTTTACAACGCCATGGACCGGCAGCGGGTGCGGATGTTGCCCGGTTGACCGGCCTTTCTCCTCAGACCGTTTCAATCATCCTGCGCAAACTTGAAAAGGATGAGATTCTCAAACGTGGAACCCCTTTACGTGGGAAAGTTGGCAAGCCTTCGGTCCCGATGGAGTTGAACCCGGAAGGCATCCTTTCGGTCGGCATGAAGATTGGGCGGCGCAGTGCAGACCTGCTTTTGATCGACTTTACAGGCAAGCCGCGCCGCCAGCTTTCCACCACTTATGACTACCCGCTGCCAGAAGCCGTATTCGGGTTTCTGGAGGCTGGCCTGGAAACGCTTTTGGCGCATGAGCCCCGGAAACTGCGGGACCGCGTGTGCGGGATTGGAATTGGCACCCCATTCGAGCTTTGGAAGTGGCACGACCTGACGGGGCTGGCGGCCAAACAGTTCCGGTCCTGGAAGAACGTAAACTTCTTTACCGAGGTGGCCAGGTTCAGCAGTTTGCCTGTTTTTGTCGTCAACGATGCAACAGCAGCGTGTCACGCCGAACATCTCTACGGTCGCGGCGCGGAATACCACGACTATTTCTACTTTTTCATCGGCTCGATGATCGGCGGCGGGGTCGCTTTGAATGGCACGGTGTTCGAGGGCAACCAGGGCAACGCCGGGGCCCTGGGCGCGATGCGCACCACCGGCCCCCTGGGCGAAAGCCAGCAGCTTATCGACACCGCCTCGCTGTTTTTGCTTGAGGACAGGCTGGTCGAAGCGGGCGTCGATCCGGGCATTCTCTGGAAGAAGCCGCAGGATTGGAGCAGCATTTCCCGGTATGTTGAGCCGTGGATTGGCACGACAGCTCAGGAATTGGCCAAAGCCGCGCTTTCGATCTGTGCTGTCATTGATTTCGAGGCAATCTTCATAGATGGGGCATTCCCGCCGAAGGTCAGGGAAGAACTGGTTTCAAGGGTGCGTCGCTATCTGGCCAACCAGGACAAGCGGGGGTTGATCCCGCCGGTCGTTGAAAGTGCAGCGGTCGGGGAAAACGCGCGCGGCATAGGCGCGGCGAGCAGTCCGATCTTTCGCCAGTTTCTGTTGAACACCAATGCGGGGCTTTCCGGAATGTAGCGGAAGCGCATTACAGGCATATTGGAGCAGAAGCTCGCAAAACCCATTCGAAACAAAATTCCCCCAAGCATCTGCACCCAGGGGAATTTCAGTTCTGTATCCTTGACCTGTCAGATCGGCTAATCGGCCAATCTCAATTGACGAAAGCCTAAATGTCGAACTTGACGCCCTGCGCCAACGGCAGTTCGGCCGAGTAGTTCACGGTGTTGGTCTGGCGGCGCATGTATGCCTTCCAGGCATCCGAGCCACTTTCGCGCCCGCCGCCGGTTTCTTTTTCACCGCCAAACGCGCCACCGATCTCGGCGCCGGAAGGTCCGATGTTGACGTTGGCAATGCCACAATCCGATCCGGCCGCGGTCAGGAATTGCTCGGCCTCGCGCATGTTCAGGGTGAAAACGCAGGATGACAGGCCCTGCGGCACATCATTCTGAATGTCCAGCGCTTCGGCAAAGTCGCTATATCCCATGACATAAAGGATCGGCGCAAAGGTTTCGGTCTTCACCACCGCGCTTTGACCGGGCATATCGACGATAGCAGGTTCCATGTAGACGCCGGCCGGCACGTTTTCGGTCACCCGATTGCCGCCAAAGACAGTTCCGCCCTCGGCTTTTGCGGCCTCCAGCGCCGCGGTCATGGCCGCGCCCGAGGCTTCATCCACCAGCGGGCCGACCAGGGTGCCTTGGGCCAGCGGATTGCCGATGGGCAGACCGGCATAGGCCTTCTTCAGACGGCTCACCAGTTCCTCGCGGATCGAGTTGTGTGCGATCAGGCGACGCAGGGTGGTGCAGCGCTGACCGGCGGTGCCAACAGCCGAGAACACGATGGCGCGAACCGCCATTTCCAGATCGGCCGAAGGGCCAACGATCATTGCGTTGTTTCCGCCCAGCTCCAGAATGCACTTGCCGAAACGTTGCGCCACGATGGGGGCCACCGCGCGGCCCATGCGGGTCGAACCGGTGGCCGAGATCACCGGAACATCCTCGCTGGCCACCAGCGCTTCACCCAGCGCGGCGCCTCCGATCAGGGTTTGCAGCAGGCCGTCAGGCGCATCGCCGAACCGGGCCAGCGCGCGTTCGAAAATCTTCTGGCAGGCCATGGCGGTCAGCGGCGTCTTCTCGGACGGCTTCCAGATCACCGGATCGCCGCAGACCAGGGCCAGCGCCGCGTTCCAGGACCAGACCGCGACCGGGAAGTTGAAGGCCGAGATCACGCCGACGGGACCGGCCGGATGCCATGTCTCCATCATCCGGTGACCGGGGCGCTCGGAGGCGATGGTCAGACCATAAAGCTGACGCGACAGGCCGACAGCAAAATCGCAGATATCGATCATCTCCTGCACTTCGCCCAGACCTTCCGAGGTGATCTTGCCAGCTTCCCAGCTGACCAGAGCGCCCAGATCATCCTTGGCGGCCCGCAGCTCCTCGCCCAGCAGGCGGATCAACTCGCCGCGGCGCGGTGCCGGAACGACACGCCAGGCTTTGAAAGCCGATTGCGCGCGGGCAAAGACAGCGTCCATCTCTGCAACCGGTGTCTCGTGCACTTGTGCCAGCAGGCTGCCATCGATCGGAGACGTCACCTTGAGCGTGCCGCCGTTCAGTTCGGCCTCGGTCAGATCCAAATTCGCAAGCGTGGTTTGGGCTGTCATCACAATGTCTTTCATATCTCAGGCTGCCTTGTTCTGTTTGGTGACGTCACCAGCGCGATAAAGCTGGCCGAATTCGGTGTTGAGGAAGTCATCAATTTTGACCTGTTCCTGCCGGACAAACCCCTTCGCGGGCAGTGCGCCGATGCGCATCAGGTCAACCACGCCCAGAACACCTGCGGCGGTGGTGACCTGAATGGCGCTCCAGACCTGTCCGTTGATGGTGCGGGCAAAGGACTTGTTGATCAGGGACTTCTCGCGCAGCACCCCGTCAATCCTGCCCTTGGCGGTGCAGTAAACCAGAACGACGTCCTGGTCGGTGCGGGGCAATGCGGCTTCGAAAATCTCTTTCAGCAGATCGCGGCGGCGTTCCAGCCCCAGATCGTTCAGAAGCAATTTCAGAATGTCGCAATGGCCCGGATAGCGGATCGAGCGATAGGACACGGCCCGCGCCTTGCCTTCCAGCGTTTCCGGCAATGTGCCCAAGCCACCCGAAGTGTTGAAGCACTCGTATTCCACGCCGTCATGGCCCAGAACCTCGTAATCTTCCAGCGGTGCAGTCTTGACCAGCTTGCCGTTCACGATGGCATCGCACGGGTTGCAGTATTCGTTGATCAGCCCGTCGGTTGACCAGGTCAGATTATATTTCAGCGCATTTGTCGGATACAGCGGCAATGCGCCCACCCGCATATGCAGGCTGTCGATCTCGTCAAACTCTGCAGCCAGAGAAGCGCCGGCAATCCCGACAAAGCCGGGTGCTAGGCCGCATTGCGGCATGAACGCCGTCTCGCTGCCCTCGGCAAGCTCGCGCACCGCCTGGGTTGCGGCGACATCTTCGGTCAGGTCGAAATAATGCGCGCCCGCAGCCTTGGCTGCCTTGGCAATGGTCGGGGTCAGAAAGAACGGTGCTGCCGAAATGACGGCATCAAATCCCGTCAGCTCTTTGGCCATGCCGTCCGCGTCAGTGGCGTCGATCTGTTTGGTGCTAACGCCTATTTTCGCGATATCGCCCAAGGCTTTCAGGTCATGATCCGCAACCGTAACACTGTAATTCGGCGACCCTTTCAAAAGCGTCGCGATCATCTGCCCGATCTTGCCGGCCCCGATGACACAAATATTCCAGGACATCAGTTTCTCCACAAAAACTGTCTTGCGTGGAAAATGGCTGAAAGGGGTTACGCTTCATAGGGACCAATCTGACGAATTGCATCCAGAAGCCGTCAAAATGACGGAATTTTTGTCAGTTCGGTAGGTCGGTTGCAAAGCACCGTGGCACGTAACGAGGGTTGCAAATTGACATGACGTTGAAATCACGAACGGCTCAAAAAGCCGAAGGCCTTCTGGGCGCGGTGTATCAGGGGCGATCCGTGGGCGTGGCGCAGCAGGTTTCAATTGCGCCCTCAAACTCGAGCCGCAATTGAAAGCAATGAGACCTAAATTTCCAGCGAAATTCTGTGAGCTGGACTACGCCGCGCCCGAAAACTCGGCCCACTTCTGGCGAAGTGTCGCCGTCAGGCCGGTTGGCTGAGGTTCAGCCTGCTCCGAAATCTCTTCAGCCGAAGCCAGCACCGGAAACTCGGAACGTACTGTTTGAAGCGACGGAGTGCTCTGCGAGAGCTCCTCACACATGACCGCGGCAATTGCGGCCTCCAACTCGGCCTCGTCCAATTCCTGTGCCGGGGACTCCATCGTCCTTAGACGCAGATACGGGTAATACGGCCTCTCATATTCCTCATGCATTGTAACACCAAACCGTTAACTCAGACATTCGCAGATCGATGCGCCACACTTGAATCCAACACATCGCCTGAAAACTTGTTCTGCCAGGAATGCGTCACACTCGCCCCACATGCGGCGGCATTGCAGCTTAAATGTGGCAAAACATTGTCAGTCGGGCAAGCTAGGAGCGGCACCGGACGGAAAAAACCGTTCAAACTGAACAGCTTAGCAAACAAAGGGGTAGGTTTTGGCGGGACTGTTTCCCGTTGCTCCATTATGGGAACGATTTTTGCCCATTATCGCGATGGTCAGTTCCGATACTCAATCGGTGTCACGCCACCGATTCACGATGGGATACCGGCGATCCAACCAGAAGGCGCGTTTGGTCAGCCTTGTTCCCGGCGCAGACTGAAACCGCTTGTACTCGCTGATGTAGATCAGATGTTCGACCTGACGGGCCTCGGCCTCGTCAAAACCTGCCGCCACGCAATCGGCGATCGAGCCGTCCTGGTCGACCAGGATCTCCAGGATGGCATCCAGAACCGGATAGTCGGGCAGGCTGTCACTGTCTTTCTGGTCCTCGCGCAGTTCAGCGGTTGGGGGCTTGTCGATAACTGACGGGCGGATGACCTCACCCGCTGGTCCCATCATCCAGTCGCGATGATTGGCATTGCGCCAGCGGCAGGTCTCGAACACGCGGGTCTTGTACAGATCCTTGATCGGATTGTAACCGCCGTTCATGTCGCCATAAATGGTGGCATATCCCACCGCGACCTCGGATTTGTTGCCGGTTGTCAGCAGCATCTCGCCAAACTTATTCGAAATCGCCATCAAAAGAAGTCCACGCAGGCGGGATTGAACATTCTCTTCGGTCAGGTCTTCGTTTCGACCTTCAAACAACGGGGCGAGCGAATTGGTGACAGCGGCGCGGCTTTCCGAGATCGGAACAAAATCGTAGTGAACACCCAACGCCCTTGCGACGGCCTCGGCGTCGTCCAGCGAGGCCTGGCTGGTATATTCCGACGGCAACATCACGCAGCGCACGTTTTCCGACCCGAGCGCATCCACCGCTATTGCCGCCACCAGCGCGGAATCGATGCCGCCTGACAGACCAAGCAGGGCTTTGCCGAACCCGGTTTTCCCCATGTAATCGCGCAAGGACTGAACCATTGCGCGATAATCCTGTTCCCATTCATCCGGTTGCGGCACGATTTCTGCCGGTGCAATGCGCCAGCCATCTTCGCCACGTTCCAGATCAATATGTGTGATCGCTTCATCAAACACGGGCATCCGGAAAGCCAGTTCTCCACCCGGATTCAGGCCGAATGTTCCGCCGTCAAAAACCTGGTCGTCCTGACCGCCCACCATGTTGAGGTAGATCAGCGGCAGTCCGGTTTCGACAACGCGCGCCACCATGTGGTTCAGGCGTATGTCGTATTTGTCGCGGAAATACGGTGATCCGTTGGGGATCAGCAGAAACTCGGCGCCGGTTTCTGCCAGCGTTTCGGTTACATCCTCGTGCCAGCTGTCTTCGCAAATCGGGCTGCCGATGCGGGTGTTGCCCACCGAATAGGGGCCACCCAGCGGTCCGGCGTCATAAAGGCGGACTTCGTCGAAAACCGTTTCATTGGGCAGGTGATGTTTCAGGACTTTGCTGGAAATCCGCCCGCCCTTGAGGATCAGATAGGCGTTGAACAGTTTGCCATCCTCGACCCACGGACCGCCAATTGCCAGCGCCGGCCCATCGGCGCAGCGTTCAGCAAGCGATTCGACCGCAGCCATGGCCGCTTGGTGAAACACCGGCTTCAGGATCAGATCCTGCGTGTTGTACCCGGTGATGAACATTTCGGGCAACGCCACCAGATCGGCCTTTGCATCGCGCCCTTGTTCCCAGGCGGCATGGGCTTTGGCAGCATTGCCGTCGATATCCCCGACAACGGGGTTGAGTTGCGCCAGAGTGATGCGGAAACGGTCGGCCATACTGCCCTCTTGCCCTCGACTGTCCTATTGCCATTTACCAGATCGCACCGTGAGGAAAAGACAAATGCGGCAAAAGCCGTTGCCCTGCCCTGAGTGGTGCCTTAGTTTTGCGCAACAGAACGCATTCAAAGCATGACCGGCCAGGCGTGAAAACCCATGAACTTGTTTCGCATATCTATAGCCGTTTCACTTTTGGCCCTGACGGCGGTCAACGTGGCCGCGCAGGGTGACGACGTCATCATCGCCGATGACGAGGTTGGCGGCGTCTACGAGGGCACGTTTGAAAATGGACTACGTCATGGGACCGGCACGTATCGCCTGCCTGACGGTTTCGAGTATTCCGGTGAATGGTTCGAAGGCGAGATCAAGGGCAAGGGCATCGCGCGCTACGCCAATGGCTCGGTCTATGAAGGGATGTTTGCAAAAGGCCAGCCCGAGGGGCGCGGCAAGATCGTTTTTGCCGATGGCGGCAGCTACGAAGGCGATTGGGCCGGCGGATCCATCAACGGGACAGGTATCGCCGAATACGCAAACGGAATGCGGTATGAAGGCGAGTTCAAGGATGACCGCCATCACGGCAAGGGCATGATCAAGGATCCTGCCGGCTATGTCTATGACGGTGATTGGGTCGACGGCGTGAAGCAGGGCAAAGGCCGGATAACTTACGCCGAAGGCGGCGTCTATGAAGGCGATATCGAAAACGGGCTGCGTCATGGCCAGGGTACGCTGACGCTTTCTGACGGGATGATCTACACGGGGGACTGGTCACAGGATCTGATCACCGGCAAAGGCCGTCTCACCCAGGCCAACGGCGATGTCTACGAAGGGGACATGGTCGAAGGTCGGCGCGAAGGAAAAGGCAAGGCGACCTACAAGAATGGCGCGACATATGAAGGCGACTATGTGGATGATCGCCGCCACGGCAAAGGCCGGTTTCTCGGCGCGGACGGGTTCGACTATAACGGCGAGTGGTCCGAAGGCCAGATTGAGGGATTTGGTGAGTTGATCTATCCGGATGGATCAACCTATGTCGGGGACTTTCAGGCTGACCTGCCGCACGGCAAGGGTATGAACACTTTTGCGGACGGTACGATCTACGAAGGCGATTGGATCGCCGGCGTGTTCGAAGGCAACGGCAAGGCGACCTATCCCAGCGGCGTCGTCTACACCGGACAATTCAAGAATGCCCGCAGCCATGGCCAGGGCGTTCTGACATTTGCCAACGGCTACAGATACGAGGGCGAATGGGTTGACGGCGAACGGCACGGCAAGGGCAAGGCCAGTTTCGCTGACGGCACCGTTTACGAGGGTGATTTCCGGAACGGTGAGCGCCACGGCGAAGGAACGATCACAGCGCCAAACGGGTTCAGCTACACGGGCGGCTGGATTGACGGCAAGATCAGTGGTGATGGTATTGCCACCTACGCAACCGGCGACGTTTATGAAGGCAGCTTTGTTGACAACAAACGGCAAGGCAACGGCACCATGAAATATGCCAACGGGCTGGAAGAAACCGGTGTCTGGGAAAATGGTGCGCTGGCGGAAAAGGCTGACGAATCCCAGGACGCCACGGATGCGGATGAACCAACGCAGGAAAACGCAGAGGAACCGGCCGCTTCGGATGGGTGACCCTTACCTACCAGGGTATCCGTTCACCGGCCCAGTCAAAAAAGCCGCCGCTATCCGCAGGCGTTAATCCTTCGATGACGGACAGCAGATTGCGGGCAGCTTCATCCGGTTCGACCGCCGGGTGCCGCCCCAGATATTTCCGCGTAAACTCGGTTTTGACCGTACCGGGGTGCAGCGCCACGCAAATCGCCTGTTTATGCGTGCGTTCCAGTTCAATTGCAGCGGTGCGCGTGATCTGATTGACCGCTGCCTTTGCGGCGCGGTAGCTGATCCATCCCCCAAGCCGGTTGTCCCCGATGGAACCGACGCGCGCGGACAAGATGGCAAATACGGAACGCCGATCCCGGGGCAGCAACCGATTTGCGTGGCTAAGCACAAGGGCTGGCCCAACCGCGTTCAACGCGAACTGGTCCATCATCGCCGTTGAAGACAGCGACCGGATGGTCTTTTCCGGCCCGTGGCCATCGATCTCAAGCGCGCCCGTGGCGACCAGCACCAGATCAAACGGGCCCTGAAGCTTGTCCAGCGCGGAGTGAACTGTGTCGGGTTTCGTCATGTCAAATCCACCGGCAGAGCGGGACAACCCGGTCACGCTGACCTGTTGCAGGTCCAGCTGCCTGCAAATGGCGCGTCCAATTCCTCCGCTTGAGCCGATGATCAATGCTGATTTCATGTGCGCCAACCTAGAAGGATACCCGTCTGAATCAATGCCCGGCTGAAAAGGCCGGGTCCGGTCAGAGGATCGCAAATTGGTTCTTTTCATTCCTTGCGGGCTCTGTATAACCTCACAATCATGATCAACCGCGCAGATATCCCTTTTGCCGACTCCGCTTTTTGCGGTGCGTCGCTGCGTGGCCTACTGATCCTAATCCGCCTCTGAGCGTGCCATTCGGCGCGCCCGCTCAGAGGAGGACGCCCGCGCGCCATAGGCTTTAGGACAGAAGAAGAAAGAGAATCCCATGACCAACGTGACCGACCAAGACCGCGTCTTGATCTTTGACACCACTTTGCGCGACGGCGAGCAAAGCCCCGGCGCCACCATGACCCATGACGAAAAGCTTGAGATCGCCGAGCTGCTGGACGACATGGGCGTCGACATCATCGAGGCCGGTTTCCCAATCGCCTCTGAGGGTGACTTCAAAGCGGTTTCCGAAATCGCCCAACGTTCAAAAAACAGTCGCATCTGCGGTCTGGCCCGCGCAAATTTCGCGGATATCGACCGCTGCTGGGAGGCGATCAAACACGCCGAACAGAACCGCATTCATACATTCATCGGCACCTCTCCGCTGCATCGCGCCATTCCGAACCTCACGCAGGACGAAATGGCGGAAAAGATCCATGAAACGGTCAGCCATGCCCGCAACCTGTGCGAGAATGTGCAGTGGTCGCCAATGGACGCGACCCGGACGGAATGGGATTACCTGTGCCGCGTTATCGAGATCGCGATCAAGGCAGGCGCGACCACGATCAACATACCCGACACTGTCGGTTATACGGCACCACTGGAATCCGCCGATCTGATCAAGCGCCTGATCGAAACCGTTCCCGGCGCAGATGAAGTCGTGTTCGCGACCCACTGTCACAACGACCTGGGGATGGCGACCGCGAACTCTCTGGCGGCCGTGATCGGCGGGGCGCGTCAGATCGAATGCACCATCAATGGCCTTGGCGAACGTGCGGGCAATACCGCGCTGGAAGAAGTTGTGATGGCCATGCGGACCCGCAATGACATCATGCCGTTCCGCACCGGGATCGACACCACCAAGATCATGCATATCTCGCGCCGGGTCGCCACGGTGTCGGGCTTCAACGTGCAGTTCAACAAGGCCATTGTCGGCAAGAACGCCTTTGCCCATGAAAGCGGTATCCATCAGGACGGGATGCTGAAAAACCGCGACAATTTTGAGATCATGCGCCCCGAGGATGTGGGATTGTCCGGCACTTCGCTGCCTTTGGGCAAGCACTCGGGCCGCGCGGCATTGCGGGACAAGCTGAACACGCTGGGCTATGAGGTCGGTGACAACCAGCTCAAGGATATCTTTGTGCGGTTCAAGGATCTGGCTGACCGCAAGAAAGAGGTCTTTGACGACGACATCATCGCGCTTATGACGCTGGATGATGACGAAGCGAACGATTTTCTGCAGCTGGTGTCGATGAAAGTCACCTGCGGCACCGGAGGTCAGGCAGAATCGACGGTTGAGCTTGAGGTTGACGGAAAGGATGTCATCGCCACGGAATACGGTGACGGCCCGGTTGATGCGACGTTCAGGGCGATCCGCGCGATCTTCCCGAACGAGGCTCATCTGCAGCTCTATCAGGTGCATGCCGTCACCGAAGGGACGGACGCCCAGGCCACTGTTTCGGTGCGGCTGGAAGAGGATGGCATGATTGCAACCGGCCAATCGGCGAATACCGACACTGTGGTGGCCTCGGCCAAGGCTTATATCCATGCTCTCAACCGCCTGGTCGTGCGCCGTGCAAAAGCCGGGCCCGGGGCGGACACGCGTGAGATCAGCTACAAGGACCTGACCTGAAGAGCGGGAAAGCTCCCGCACCCGCGGCGGTCCGGCTGCGCAGAACCACCTTGCGGCTTTGGGCCCGGCACCGCGCTTTGGCGCGGTGCCGGGCCCAAACCAATTGACTGCATCTTTGATGCCGGCAAACGGGGCGAGGGTTCCTCCGTTGTTTGCGCGAACGTCTCTCAGATCCTGTCGAACAGGGCCGTAAGCCGCGCGGTTTCATCTTCGAAACCGTACGGAGCGTTGATTATGAACATCCCTGAACCGATCATGTTGTGCCCTTCCCGGGCAGGCGGAAAGATCACTTCGTGGCGCATCACCTTTGGCAATGCCTGATTGGTCAGGGCCGCCAGCATATGCTTATGACGGTCATCGGCCAGAATCGGGTACCACAGCGCGATCACCCCGACATTCCACTTGCGGTGCAGTTTGGCGACGATCACCGGTAAACGACCATATTCGGCCTTCACCTCGTAGCTGGGATCGATCAGCAACATTCCACGACGCGGCGTGGGCGGCAGCAGGGATTGCGCCAGTTCATAGCCATCCTGCCGATACACCCGTGCGTTTCGGGCCGTTAGCGCGCCTGAAAGGGCCGCGTATTCCTTTGGGTGCAGTTCCGCGAAATGCAAATTGTCCTGTGGGCGTAACAGGCTGGCTGCGATCATGGGAGAACCCGGGTAACAGGCCGGTCCATACCGGGCCTGTATGTCCAAGATTGCCCGGGCCAGCGGGTGTTCCGGATCGAACCAGGCCTCGCGCCGCGCCCTTTCGATGCCCGCGTCCGCTTCGCCGGTTTTGCGGGCCTCCTCCGAGTCCAGATGGTATAGCCCGCGTCCGGCGTGGGTTTCGATGTAGCTCAGCGGTTTGTCTTTTTGCGTCAGATAACGCAGCGTCCAGGCCAGCAATGCGTGCTTTTGCACGTCCGCCAGATTCCCGGCGTGGTAAATATGTTGATATGAAAGCATTTTGCCTTCTAAAGTCCCTATCAATGAGGCGAAAAGGCGCTGATTGTCACGGAATCAGGCCTTTAATCGGGCGTGTTGGCACCCTATAAGTCATCCGTCCCGGAACCGTCGAGTCGCGGGCAGTAGAAAATTCTGACAGACAGGATCAGGGGAAACATGGGGATCTTTGGCAATCTGGGCGGCCTGTTCACAGCGGACATGGCCATTGACCTTGGGACGGCGAACACGCTGGTTTATGTCAAAGGGCGCGGCGTCATTCTGTCCGAACCCTCTGTGGTCGCCTATCACGTCAAGGATGGCGTGAAGAAAGTGCTGGCTGTGGGCGAAGACGCCAAGCTGATGCTGGGCCGGACCCCCGGTTCCATCGAGGCCATCCGCCCGATGCGTGAAGGGGTCATTGCCGACTTCGACACCGCCGAGGAAATGATCAAGCATTTCATCCGCAAGGTGCACAAGCGCTCGACCTTTTCGAAACCGAAAATCATAGTCTGTGTTCCGCATGGTGCGACTCCGGTCGAAAAGCGCGCAATCCGACAGTCGGTTCTGTCCGCAGGGGCCCGTCGCGCGGGTCTGATTGCTGAACCCATTGCGGCCGCCATTGGCGCGGGAATGCCGATCACCGATCCGACCGGAAACATGGTTGTCGATATCGGTGGCGGTACAACCGAAGTTGCGGTTTTGTCGCTGGGCGACATCGTTTATGCCCGCTCGGTTCGCGTCGGTGGGGACCGGATGGACGAGGCCATCATCTCGTACCTGCGCCGTCAGCAGAACCTGCTGGTTGGCGAATCCACCGCTGAACGTATCAAAACCACCATCGGCACCGCCCGGATGCCCGATGACGGCCGTGGCCAGTCGATGCATATCCGCGGTCGTGACCTGCTGAACGGTGTGCCAAAGGAAATCGAGATCAGCCAGGCTCAGGTGGCCGAGGCGCTGTCCGAACCAGTCCAGCAGATTTGCGAGGCGGTGATGACCGCGCTGGAAACCACGCCGCCCGATCTGGCAGCGGACATTGTGGACCGGGGCGTCATGCTGACCGGCGGTGGCGCTCTGTTGGGTGATTTGGACCTGGCGCTGCGCGAACAGACCGGTCTGGCCGTGTCGATTGCCGATGAAAGCCTGAATTGTGTGGCTTTGGGAACCGGCAAGGCGCTGGAATACGAAAAACAACTGCGCCACGCGATTGACTACGAAAGCTAAGGCGCGCACCCTTCCAATACAGGGTTAACAATCGGGCGCGAGCAGCACGGGAAGGAGTCCTGTGGCAAAGGACCGATCACAGCGCGACGAATACACCACCCCCTTACGCCGCTTGTTGTTGGGGATCGTTGTTTTGTGCCTGCTGGGTATCTTTCTGGTCTGGCGCATTGACAGCCCACGGGTCGAGAGGTTTCGCGCTCAGGTCGTGGATGCCGTGATGCCCTCGATGGAATGGGCCATGGTGCCGGTCACGGCCACGGTCAACCTGGTCCGCGATTTCCAGAGCTATCAGCGGCTGAGCGAGCAGAACCGGGAATTGCGCAGTGAACTGCGCCGGATGCGTGCCTGGAAAGAGGCGGCGCTGCAGCTGGAACAGGAAAACGCCCGGCTGCTGGACCTGAACAACGTCCGGCTGGATCCGCGCCTGACCTATATCACCGGTGTTGTCATGGCCGACAGCGGCTCCCCCTTCCGGCAGTCTGTCCTTCTGAACGTGGGACAGCGGGACGGTATAGTCGATGGCTGGGCCGCCATGGACGGGATCGGGCTGGTTGGGCGCATCTCCGGCGTCGGCGCCGATACCGCGCGTGTCATCCTGATGACGGACGCCTCGAGCGCTATCCCTGCCACCATCCAGCCGTCCGGGCAGACCGCTTTGATCAAGGGGGACAACACAGCGGTACCATTGGTCGAGTTTCTGGAAAACCGTGAACTCGTCCGACCCGGCGACCGGGTCATCACGTCGGGCGACGGTGGCGTTTTCCCGGCAGGATTGCTGATCGGTCAGATCACCGCCGACCCGGGTGGCAGGTTGCGCGTGCGTCTGTCCGCCGATTTCGAGCGGCTCGAGTTTCTGCGCGTGCTGCGCTACCAGTCGGCGCCCGCCATTCGTGATTCCGGGGATATCGTTGGTCCGCTGCGGCCCGAAGCATCCCTGACTCCGGATGAGGCCGCAGATGGATAAGGCTGTTTCCCATCTCTGGGCCATGCGCTGCCTATATGTTTTTCTGGTGGTTCTAGTGCTGTTTCTGCATCTGTTGCCGCTGAACACGCAGCCGGACCGCTGGCCGTTTCCGGATGTTCTGATCGCCCTCACATTCGCCTGGGTGCTTCGGCGCCCCGAATACACGCCCATCGCAACTGTGGCCGTTGTCATGCTGATGGCCGACATGCTTCTGCAACGGCCGCCGGGGTTGCTGGCGGCACTTGTCGTTGTCGCAACAAACTATTTGCGCTCGGCAGCGCCGGGAATGCGGGATATCGGATTTTTTGGCGAATGGAGCTCGGTCGCGGCGGTGATGACCGGTATCTATGTGCTGAACCGTTTCATTCTGTCGGTTCTGTCGGTCCAGCAGGCCGCCTTTTGGCCGACAGTTGTTCAACTGATTTTGACCATCGCCATCTATCCCTTGATTGTGCTGATCAGTCAGAATGGTATGGGCGTCCGCCGTGTTTCAGCTGCGGATGCCGGTATTGTCGGGGCGCGGGCATGAAGCAGAAACGCACCAAATCCCAGGGTCTTGCCTACAAACGTCTGCCGCGCCGGGCGTTGGTTCTGGGTGGTTTGCAGGCGGTCTTTATCGGTGGTCTGGCTGCGCGGATGCGGTTTATGCAGGTTGATCAGGCCGATCAGTACCGGCTGCTGGCCGAAGAGAACCGGATCAACATCCGCCTGATCCCGCCGACACGCGGGCGCATCTATGACCGGAACGGACAGGTCATTGGCCAGAACTCGCCGTCCTACCGGATCGTGATCGTGCGCGAAGACGCGGGTGATATCGACTCGGTCATTGCCAAGCTTTCGGAACTGATCCCCCTGAACGAGGATGAGATCGAGCGTGCCCGCACGGAAATGCGCCGGTCCGCACCCTTCCTGCCGGTCACGCTGGCAGATCAGGTTACGTGGGAGGACATCTCGAAAGTGGCGGTGAACGCGCCGGCCCTGCCCGGCGTGACGCCCGAAGTCGGTCTGACCCGCCAATATCCCCGGTATGAGGATTTCGCCCATATCGTCGGTTATGTCGGCCCGGTCAGCGACTACGACCTGAGCCAAATGGAAGACCCCGAGCCGGTTTTGCGCATCCCCCGGTTTCAGATCGGCAAGGTCGGGCTGGAGGCCAAGCAGGAGGCCACCCTGCGCGGCAAGGCCGGGGCCAAGCGGGTCGAGGTCAACGCGACCGGTCGCGTGATGCGGGAACTGGACCGCCAGGAGGGTGAAGCCGGGGCCGACCTGCAATTGTCGATCGACGCCGATCTGCAGCAATACGCACAGGCCAGATTGGCCGGGGAAAGCGCGGCGGCGGTTGTGATTGACTGCGAAACCGGCGATCTGCGTGCGATTGCCTCGGCCCCCAGCTTTGATCCCAACCTGTTTGTACGTGGTATCTCGGTCGCCGATTACAGATCGCTGACACAGGACAAGTATCGCCCGCTGGCAAACAAGACGGTACAGGGTACCTATCCACCGGGGTCGACGTTCAAAATGATCACGGCCATGGCTGCGCTTGAGGCCGGTGTGATCGGACCCGGCAACACGGTATATTGCCCCGGTCATCTGAAAGTCGGCAGCCGCAGGTTCCATTGCTGGAAGCGCGGCGGGCACGGTACGGTCGATCTGGAAACCTCTCTCAAACGCAGTTGCGACGTCTACTACTATGATGTTGCCCTGCGCGTGGGCATCGACAGGATATCCGACATGGCCCGAACCTTCGGGCTGGGCATCAAGCACGATATTCCGATGTCGGCCGTGGCAGGGGGGCTGGCGCCAAATCAGGAATGGAAACAGCGGGTCCACGGGCAGGAATGGCTGGTCGGGGACACCGCGAACGCCTCGATCGGTCAGGGCTTCATGCTGGCCTCGCCCATGCAGCTCGCCGTCATGACCGCGCGGATCGCCACAGGCCGCGCCGTAACGCCGCGCCTGGTCCGGTCGGTCAACGGGGTCGAACAGCCCTCGGGCGCGGGTGAGCCACTTGCGGTCAATCAGCGGAACCTGTCACAGGTGCGCAAAGCGATGTTCTCGGTCTCCAATGACCGGCGCGGAACGGCCTACCGCAGCCGTATCATCGCAGATGAGTTTCGCATGGCGGGCAAGACGGGTACCAGTCAGGTCCGCAATATTACCAAAGCTGAACGCGCCGCTGGCGTGATCCGAAACGAAGACCTGCCCTGGGAACGGCGCGACCACGCGCTGTTTGTCAGCTTTGCCCCGTACGATAATCCGAAATACGCCATAGCCGTCGTCGTTGAACATGGCGGCGGTGGGTCCAAGGCGGCGGCCCCTGTCGCGCGGGACATCATGCTTCAGGCGCTCTACAACGGTACGCCCCCGCTTGAGGCGTATCCGGTTGCCGACCGCGAGCGCATCAAGGAACAGCAAAAACGGCTGGAGGGCGATCGCCGCCCCAAAGCGCGTCCGGATGAAAAGGACCGCGCATGAGCTATCTTGAATATGCCGTCAAATCCACGCCGTCGGGGTTTCGCAAGTTTCTGTATATGAACTGGCCGCTGACCCTGCTGTTGATCAGCACGGCCAGTGCCGGGTTCCTGATGCTGTATTCGGTGGCGGGCGGTTCGTGGACCCCGTGGGCCGAACCGCAGATGGAGCGGTTCGGGATGGGTCTGGCGGCCATGTTCATCGTGGCGCTTGTGCCGATCTGGTTCTGGCGCAACATGTCGGTTCTGGCCTATCTCGGCTCGATCGTTCTGCTGATCTTTGTCGAGCTTTTCGGCACGGTCGGCATGGGCGCGCAGCGCTGGATCGACCTTGGGTTCATGCGGCTTCAACCGTCCGAGGTCATGAAGGTTGCCCTGGTCATGGTGCTGGCCGCCTATTACGACTGGTTGCCGCCGCACAAGACCTCGCGCCCGCTTTGGGTGCTTATCCCTGTTGCCCTGATCCTGATCCCAACGTTCATGGTGCTCAATCAGCCTGATCTGGGTACGTCGATCCTGTTGCTGGCTGCTGGCGGTGGCCTGATGTTTCTGGCTGGTGTCCACTGGGCCTATTTCGCCGCCGTGATTGCAGCAGGTGTCGGGCTGATCGCCACAGTGTTCAATAGCCGTGGGACAGACTGGCAATTGCTCAAGGACTACCAGTTCAGGCGCATCGATACGTTTCTCGATCCTTCCACCGATCCGCTTGGCGCGGGTTACCACATTACACAGTCCAAGATTGCCCTGGGATCCGGGGGCTGGAACGGACGCGGGTTTATGCAGGGCACTCAGTCGCGGTTGAACTTCCTACCCGAGAAACATACCGATTTCATCTTTACCACACTGGCCGAAGAGTTCGGGTTCGTCGGCGGCATCACGCTGTTGATCCTGTATGCTCTGATCCTGATTTTCTGCATGGTTACCGCGCTGACGACCAAAGACCGTTTCTCATCGCTTGTGACTTTGGGCATTGCACTGAACTTCTTCCTGTTCTTTGCCGTCAACATGTCCATGGTCATGGGTCTTGCCCCGGTTGTCGGCGTTCCGCTGCCCATGGTCAGCTATGGCGGCTCGGCCATGCTGGTTCTGATGGCCGCGTTCGGCATCGTTCAAAGCGCGCATATCCATCGTCCTCGTTAATCTGAAAGGCAATCCATGACAGCGAATGTCCTGTTTTCCGCACGTCCCGGGCTTTGGCCTGTTTATGAGCCGTTGCTGCGCCAGGGCCTGTCCGAAGCCGGGCTGGAGTTTGAGTTGTCGCCAGAGATTTCACCGGAACAGGTCGACTACGTGGTTTACGGACCGACGGGCGGATTGCGGGATTTCGGGCCCTTCAGTCGGCTCAAGGCTGTACTTAGCCTGTGGGCCGGGATCGAGAGTATCGCGGACAATGAAACCCTGACCGTGCCGCTGGCCCGGATGGTCGATCACGGGCTGACGCAAGGCATGACAGAATGGGTCGTCGGGCATGTGCTGCGCTACCATCTGGGGATGGATCGTCACATCACCGTCCAGGACGGCGTCTGGACGCCCGAAGCACCGCCGCTCGCGCAGCAACGGCATGTAACGGTTTTGGGTCTGGGCGCTTTGGGGCTGGCCTGCGCCAAGGCACTGGCCGCGCTGAATTTCAATGTTACCGGTTGGAGCCGCACGCCCAAGGACGTCGACGGCGTGACTTGTCTGCATGGGCAGAAGGGATTGAAAAGGGCGCTGTCTCAGGCAGAAATTGTGGTTCTGCTGCTGCCCGATACGGCAGCGACGGAAAACACGCTGAACGCGGAAACGCTGGCCCTGTTGCCCAAAGGTGCACGGATCCTCAACCCGGGTCGCGGGCCGTTGATCGACGATGATGCCCTGCTGGATGCGTTGAATTCAGGGCAAGTGGGTCATGCCACGCTGGACGTGTTCCGGACCGAACCACTGCCGCCCGAGCATCCGTACTGGGCACATCCCAACGTGACTGTGACACCTCATATCGCGTCCGAAACCCGCGAGATCACTGCCGCGCAGGTCATTTGCGAAAACATCCGGCGCGGTGAGGCAGGTGAGCCCTTCCTGCATCTGGTGGATCGCCAGTTGGGGTACTGACGACCCATCCAGTTCAGGCGGCGATCAGGCCCCGCCCTTTCAGCAGTGCCTCGACACCCGGTAGGCGGCCACGGAAGGCGAGATACAGGTCTTCGGCCTCGCGTGAGCCTCCGGTGGACAGGATGTTGTCCTCAAGCGCCTGGGCGCGATCGGGATCGAAGGCGCTGCCCGCCTCCTCAAATGCCGCAAAAGCGTCGGCATCCATAACTTCGGACCACATGTAGCTGTAGTAGCCGGAACTGTATCCGTCCCCGGAAAAGACATGCGCGAAATGCGGAGTGGCGTGGCGCATTCCGATGGCGCGCGGCATTCCGATTTCGGCCAGAACTTCGGCCTGTTTCGCCATCGGGTCGGCTGGGGCCGCGCCGTCGTGGAATGCCAGGTCGACCAGAGCCGAGGCGACATATTCCACGGTTTGAAAGCCCTGATCGAAATTGGCCGCTTTCAGTACCTTCTCCAACATGTCCTGCGGCATCGGTTCGCCGGTTTCTGCATGCGTTGCGTATTCTGCCAGTACCTCGGGCACTTCCAGCCAGTGTTCGTAAAGCTGGCTGGGCAGTTCCACAAAGTCCCGCGCAACGCTTGTGCCCGAGATGCTTTCATAGGTCACATTCGACAGCATCTGATGAAGGGCATGGCCAAATTCGTGAAACAGGGTGCGCGCGTCGTCGTAGGACAGCAGCGCCGGGTCGCCTTTGGCGAAGTTGCAGACATTGATGACAACTGGCGCCTGTTCCTTGGGGAATTTCGCCTGCGCGCGCATTGCGCTGCACCAGGCACCGGACCGTTTGGAACCGCGCGCGAAGTAGTCCCCGATGAACACCGCGATATGCTTGCCATCGCGCGTCACCTCCCATGCGCGGCAATCGGGGTGATAGAGCGGGACATCCAGCGGCTTGAATTCCAGCCCGAACAGCCGATTGGCGCAGGCAAAGGACGCCTCGATCATACGTTCCAACTGCAGATACGGCTTGAGCGCGGCCTCATCCAGATCATGCTCGGCCTTGCGCCGTTTTTCCGCGTAATATCGCCAGTCCCAGGCTTCCAGCGGCCCGTTGACCCCGTCCTCCTGCATCATTTGCGTCAGGGTTTCGGTATCGGCATCTGCGCGCGCCTTAGCAGGCTTCCAAACCTGCATTAGCAGGTCCCGCACCCTATCCGGCGTTCGGGCCATTTCCGTTTCCAGTTTGTAATCGGCAAAGCTGCCATAACCTAGAAGCGTAGCGCGTTCTTCGCGCAACGAAAGGATTTCAGCGGCAATCTCGCGGTTGTCGGTTTCCCCGCCTTTCGCACCACGCGCCGCCCACGCGAGATACGCCTTTTCGCGCAGATCGCGGCGGGGCGAGAACTGCAGAAACGGCACGATCAAGGACCGTGACAGAGTCACAACCGGGCCATCCAGCCCTTTCTCCTTGCCAGCCGCACGGGCGGCATCGGTAACAAAACCGGGCAGACCGGCCAGATCACCCTCAGTCAACTCCATGAACCAGTCCCTTTCATCCGCCAGCAGGTTCTGGGTGAAGGATGTGCCCAGCGTGGCCAGGCGGGATTTGATTTCCTGCATGCGGGTATCGTCATCACCCTGCAACGCCGCACCCGCGCGCACAAAACCGAGATGGGTCAGCATCAGGACACGCGCCTGTTCGTCGGTCAGGCCCAATTCACCGCGCCGCGCCCAAAGATCGGCGACCCGCTGAAACAGAGGTTTGTTGGATGAGATCGCGGAAAAATGGGCCGCCAGTTTGGGTGAGAAATCGCGCTGCAGGGCTTCGCGCGCCGGGTTGCTGTCCGCACCTGCGACGGTAAAAAAGACCGCCAGAACCTTGTCCAGCTGTTCCCCGGCGGCTTCGAGTGCCTCGATTGTATTGGCGAATGTCGGGGCGTCCGGATTTGTCGCGATTGTATCGATCTGGGCCGTGTGCGCGGCCAATGCCTGATCCAGCGCCGGGGTAAAATCATCGTCCGAAATCTCGGCAAATGGGGCGATTGCAAAGGGGGTGTTCCAGTCGGACAGGATCGGGTTGGTCATTCAGATCTCCTTTGTCCGACAAGGTAGGCAGCCTGCCTGTGATGGTCCAGAGGGCGGGCGCGCAAGTCGCCTGAAAAAGTCGCAATCCGGCTTGCATCGGCAGCGTGGCGCACGCAGGGTCGTCGGCAAAGGGAGACAGGATATGACCAAGCCGAACCGTCCTGCCGGGATCATGACCAGGGCCATCCACGCAGGCGATCCGCCGGATGCTTCGACCAACGCGTCTGCTCCGCCGATCCACATGAGCTCGACCTATGTGACCGAGGATCTGGCGGGTTTTTCGGCCCATGACCTGACGCCGGACAGCCCGTTTGTCTATTCGCGCTGGGCGAACCCGACGGTCGCGGGTCTGGAGGCCAAGATTGCCGCGTTGCAGGGGACTGAAGCCTGTCTGGCAAGCGCGTCCGGGATGGCTTCTGCGTCAGCGATCTTTTTCACCTTTCTGTCTGCCGGAGATCATCTGATCGTGTCGGATGTTTCTTATGCAGGGGTCGCGGAACTGGCACGCGAGACTTTGCCGCGTATGGGGATCGAAGTCTCGGCGGTCAACATGTCCGATCCGGCCTCGGTGGCGGTCGCAATTCGCGCCAACACCCGCCTGATCCACACGGAAACGCCGGTGAACCCGATCGGCCGCCTGACCGATCTGGCCGCCGTCTCGAAACTGGCGCGTGACGCCGGGGCGTTGCTCAGCTGTGATGCGACCTTTGCATCGCCTTTGGGCATGGACACAGTGGGTCTTGGCGTTGATCTGACGATGCATTCGATTACCAAATATATCGGCGGCCATGGTGATGCGATTGGCGGTGCCGTTGCCGGGTCCGCCGAACTGATCGCGAAAATGCGGATCGAGGCGGGTATTCATCATGGAGGCGTTTTGTCCCCCTTCAACGCCTGGCTGATCGCGCGCGGGGCTTCGACCCTGCCGTTGCGAATGAAAGCGCATGAGGCGGGTGCAAAGGCCGTGGCGCAATGGCTGGAGAATGATCCGCGCGTCTCGAAAGTCATCTATCCGGGTCTTGCCTCGCATCCGCAGTCGGACCTGGCGGAACGGCAGATGTCGAACAAATCCGGCATGATTTCGTTTCAGGTAGGTAGCGCCGCCGATGGCGAGCGTATCGCGCAGCAGATGATCGAGCGGCTTGAGGTGATTCACTACGCGGTGTCGCTGGGACATCATCGCAGCCTGATTTTCTGGATGGGAACCGATGGTCTGATGGAGACGTCCTTCCAACTGAGTGGCGCGCAGCTTGAGGACTACCGCGCCTATGCCGGCGACGGGATTTTCCGCCTGTCTGTCGGGCTGGAAGACGCCGAAGACCTGATCGCCGATCTGGATCGCGCATTGGGCTAACGGTATGCTCCCGCCCCCGCGGGACACATCAAAGATGTGCCCCGGCGGGGTTGGGCAGGGCCGCGCGCCGCTGGCGCGCGGCGGATTGGGTTAAACCCCGGCGCTTGCGCAGATCGGGCAATCGTCGCGTTTGGACAGGGTGATCTTGCGGCTTTCGCCGTAAAGCGCGTCATAAATCAGCATCTCGCCGCGCAAGGCCTGCCCCGCGCCGGTGATGACCTTGATGGCTTCCACCGCAATCATGGATCCGACCACACCGGGTAGGGGGCCAACGACACCCGCTTCGGCACAGGAAGGAGCCAGCCCGGGGGCCGGGGCTTCGGGGAAAATGCATTGATAGCAGGGGCCTTCCGTAGCCGGATCAAAGACGCTCAGTTGCCCCTCCCATTGCGACAGCGCGCCTGAGATCAGAGGCTTGCCAAGCGCCACTGCCGTTCGGTTGGCCAGATAACGAGTGCCGAAATTGTCGGTACCGTCCAGGATCAGATCAAAGTCGCGGAACAGCTCTTCGGCGATGTCGTCTGTCAGGCGACGATGATAGGGCAGGACCACAACATTCGGGTTCTGCGCCTCCATTGCCTGTTGGGCGGAAAACACCTTGGGCATGCCGATATCCGCGTCCCGATGGATTACCTGCCGCTGCAGGTTGGCGTTTTCGACCTCATCATCGTCGATCACGCCGATTGTGCCGACACCTGCCGCTGCCAGATATTGCAGGGCCGGGGCGCCAAGCCCGCCGGCACCAATGACCAGCACCCGCGCCTTTTTCAGCCGTTTCTGTCCGGGTCCGCCCAGTTCGCGCAGAACGATGTGTCGGGCGTAGCGGTCAAGTTCGGTTTCGCTGAATTGATCGGATGGCATGGCAGGCTCCTTGGCAGGCACTGCGCGAGCGCGCAGCATCCTCAACAACCTGCCATAAATCAGAGCAAGACCGGCCGCGCCACCCAGGATCAGCCAGACAGCCGCCGATCCGCCGGTCGCCTGCCTTAGCGGGTTTCCATCCGGCAGCACCAGTTGGGCAATGATGACCCCGGCCAACAATACGGCAACGGATACAGTCCGCGCCCCGCGCGAAACTCCGGCAAAATACCCGATGCCCCAAAGCCCAGCGGCAAGCCCAAGAACCAGTATCATCAGCCGCGCCCGGTCGAACCGAAGCCACCTGCCCCGCGTTCGGTGTCGGACAGGGCAACCGCGGCCTCGAACACGGCCTGCACAACCGGGGCCACCACAAGTTGCGCAATGCGTTCCCCATGCGTGATCTCGAACACATCCTGCCCAGCATTCAGAACGATCACACCCAACGGGCCGCGATAGTCGCTGTCGATGGTGCCGGGCGTGTTTGGCAAGGTAATTCCGTGTTTCAGCGCAAGCCCGGAACGGGGGCGCACCTGCACCTCATACCCGTTGGGAATTTCGATCCGCAGCCCGGTCGGCACCAGCACACGCTGACCGGGTTCAAGCCGTATCGGCGCGCCACCCGGCAGATTGGCCCGCACGTCCGCGCCCGCCGCGCCCGATGTTTCATAAGAGGGCAGGGGAACCGAAGGGTCCGCTCCATCTTCACGGATTACACGAATTGCTACCATAGCTGCACCTCTTGCCGTGCCACGCGGGGCCGGTATCTTATTCTTTCAAAGCGTCGGCGATTTTGGCGGCCAGTTTCCGGGCGACTTCATCCTTGCCCATGCGAGGCCAGCTTTCGGCTCCATCTTGCGAGATGAGGGTCACGGCGTTTTCCGAACCGCCCATAATGCCCGTGGCGGGGCTGACATCGTTCGCGACGATCCAGTCGCATCCTTTGCGCGTGCGTTTGGCCGTCGCATTTTCGACCACGTCATTGGTTTCGGCGGCAAAGCCGACAACCAGTCTGGGTCGCCCATCCGTCATGTGCGACACACGTTTCAGGATGTCAGGGTTTTCGGCAAACTCCAGCGCGGGCAGGCCGTCGCGGCTTTTCTTCAGCTTCCGATCGGACGCGCTGGCCACGCGCCAGTCAGCCACGGCTGCGGCAAACACGCCGGCATCGACAGGCAGGGCTGCATCGACCGCATCGGACATCTGGCGTGCGGTTTCCACTGGGATGACCTGCACGCCATCGGGCGGAGGAACATCTGCGGGGCCGGTCACAAAGATCACTTCGGCCCCCAGGGACGCCAGCGCGCGGGCCACGGCCGTGCCTTGCGCGCCAGACGACCGGTTGGCGATATAGCGCACCGGGTCAATGGGTTCGTGGGTCGGTCCCGACGACACCAGAATACGCTTGCCGGACAGGGGGCCTTTGCCCAATGCGGCCTCGATCGCGGCCACGATCTCAAGAGGTTCCGACATGCGGCCCGGTCCGTATTCGCCGCAAGCCATATCGCCTTCGTTCGGACCGACGAAACGGACGCCATCGGCCTGCAATTGCCTTAGGTTTCGTTGCGTCGCCGGATGATTCCACATTCGCACATTCATTGCGGGTGCGCACAGCACGGGCGTATCCGTTGCCATCAACAGGGTCGAGGCCAGATCATTGGCGAGCCCAGCAGCCATCTTGCCCATCAGATCCGCCGTTGCCGGAGCCACTACGATCAGGTCAGCAGAACGGGACAACTGGATATGGCCCATCTCGGCCTCATCCGTCAGATCGAACAGATCTCGGTAGAGTTTTTCTCCGGCCAGTGCGGACACGGACAAGGGCGTCACGAATTCTTCTGCTGCGCCCGTCAGGACCGGAGTCACCGCCGCACCGCGTTCCTTCAGCCGCCGGATCAGGTCCAGCGACTTGTAAGCCGCAATCCCGCCGCCAATGATCAGCAATATGCGTTTGGATGCCAGCATCATATGCCCTTCCCGTCCCGGTCGGCCCCGACATTAGGCAACGCAGGCAGGTTGTTCCAGTTGTTAATTCTGCACACCAAAGGCTTCGCACGGATCTTCCCGCTCGGCAGCGGGGCTGTCGATTACGGCATCAAACGTGCCATCGATAACGCCGTCTTCGGACTGGCCCAGAACATAAACCTTCAGACCGGGGCTCAGGCGCGACAGGAAGGTCGGAATACCGCGATCCTTGCGAGCGTGGCCGTTGCCCGTGATAACCGCGACCGGCCCGCCGGTTTCATCCTTTGCGCGCAGGATCGCGCGGGTCAGAACTGCGTCCCGCAACCTTTGAATCGCAACCATCTGGGGCAACATCTCGGTCGGAACCGCATTGCAATGCGCGGCAAGCTGATCGGCCTCGCGCGCGGCCTGATCATCGGCTGACAGGGGAACGGTCAGACCGTAGCGCGCCGCATCGGCGCCAAACGTCGTGGCGGCACCTCGTTCCATGGCAGTTCGGGCGGCCTTTCGTGGAACCATCGCCCCGTAAACTGGCGCATCCGTTGCCTCGAAGACGGGGTAATACATGCTGAGCGGCGGCCAGCCAGACTCGGCCCATTGCAGAATACGTGACAATTCCTCGGGGTCGGAGGCTGCCGTCTGAGCCAGACGTTTGGCACCCTCTTCCGTCACCATTTCCCAAACAACGGCAGAAGGCGAAACCGCCTCAAGTGCCTGGGTCTGAACCAGGTGATGGCGCGGGTTGTCGTGAATTTCACCCAGTATGACCACATCCGCCGCCTGCATGGCGGC
The DNA here is from genome assembly GCF_059610965.1 of Ruegeria sp. CDSB136. NCBI lineage: Bacteria > Pseudomonadati > Pseudomonadota > Alphaproteobacteria > Rhodobacterales > Roseobacteraceae > Ruegeria > Ruegeria sp. CDSB136. The sequence continues at coordinate 163,359 of NZ_JBXWOP010000009.1, read as the reverse complement.
CGCCACATCATCGGGGATCAGGCCGTCGGCCTGTCCGGGTCGCGCCAACCCAGAGGTAAGGGTCAGGGCCCAAACAAGAATCGCAAACTGTTTCATGCGATGAAGTGTTGCACCTCGCGCGATTGGCCTTCAAGGTTCTTACGCATTTTCACAAAGGCGGCGGCTTCAAGCTGACGCACCCGTTCCTTTGACAATCCCAACTCCTGCCCGAGGCTTTCCAATGTCCGGGAAGGTTCACGCAGTTTGCGCTCGCGCACGATGAAACGCTCGCGCTCATTCAGCGATTGCATCGCTTTCAGCAACCATTCACGCAGCTGTTCGGTGTCATGACGGCTTTCCACGGTTTCAGCGGCCTGCTCGCGATCGTCCTCAAGCGCGTCGATCCATTCGCGCCCGTCTTCATCGGCTGACTGCACCGCATTGAGCGAGAAATCTGAACCGGACAGACGCCCCTCCATCATTTCGACGTCGCGCAGCGGGACACCGATTTCGGCCGCGATCATCTGGTGAAGCTGATGGCGATCCAGTTCCATACCCTCGGTCGCTGCTTCACGTTCCAACCGGGCCTGAACCCGCCGCATGTTGAAGAACAGAGATTTCTGCGAAGAGGTCGATCCGGTCCGCACCATCGACCAGTTTCGCATCACGTAATCCTGCACGCTGGCCTTGATCCACCAAACCGCATAGGTCGAAAAGCGCACGCCGCGGTCCGGATCAAACTTGTCGGCGGCTTTCATCAGGCCCAACCCGGCCTCCTGAATCAGATCATTCATCGGCGCGCCATAGCGCTTGAACTTGGCGGCCATTGAAATCGCCAAACGCATATAGGCGGTGATCAGGCGATGCAGCGCCTGCTCATCTCGTTCATCCCGCCATGCATAAGCCAGCCGAAGTTCGGTTTCAGCGTCCAGCAGCTCGGCTTTCATTGCCTGCCGGGACATCGAAAAATCTTTTGCGTTATCCAGTGCCATGCAAATCTCCCCTTCACAGGCGCGGGCCGGGCTTGCCATGCCGACCTGGTGTCGATACGCACAGAAAGACCAGATGGATCATTTGAAAGGTAGGGATCGTGAGCTCCGATTTAACCTTTGTACTGGGCGGGGCGGCCTCGGGGAAATCTGCCTTTGCGGAACAACTGGTTGTTTCAACTGCAAAAAGCCGGGTTTATCTTGCAACTTCACAAGTGCTTGATGGCGAGATGCACGCCAAGGTTCAGCGCCATCTGGATCAGCGCGGGGAAGGCTGGACCACGATTGAGGCGCCCATGGATCTGGCCCCGGTTCTGGCCGAACTGGCAGCGGATCAGATCTGTCTGATCGATTGCGCCACCATGTGGCTGACCAACCATTTGCTTGCAGAATCCGATCTGCAATCTGCGCAGGAGGATTTGCTGAACGCACTGCGCGATTGCCCGGCCCGGCTGGTTGTCGTGTCCAACGAAGTCGGTCATGGCATCGTGCCCGAAAACGCGCTGGCCCGCCGGTTCCGCGAGGCGCAGGGGCGTCTGAACATTGCGCTGGCCGCGCAGGCCAAGCTGGTCGTGCAGGTGACAGCCGGATTGCCGCTGGTCCTCAAGGGGCAATTGCCATGACACGTTTGTTTCTTGTCAGGCACGGGCCCACACATGCTAAAACCATGGTCGGCTGGTCGGATCTGCCTGCTGATCTGAGCGATCAGGCCGCGATTGACCGGTTGCACGAGCACCTGCCATCAGATGCTCTGATCGTGTCATCCGACTTGTCCCGTGCGGCGGATACGGCAACGGCCATTCAGGGCGCGCGGAGACGGTTGCCGCATCACCGTGATTTGCGGGAAATCAACTTTGGCCGCTGGGAGATGCGCGCCTTTGCCGAAATCGAGGCGGAAGATCCCGAACTTGCATTTGCCTATTGGGACAATCCCGGCGACATACGCCCGCCCGGTGGCGAAAGCTGGAACGACGTGCGCCTGAGGGTGGACCGGGCCATTGATCGGCTGATCGCAGCGCACACGGGCGCGGATCTGGTCATTGTCGCCCATTTCGGCGTTATCCTGACACAGGTGCAACGCGCGCTTGATCTGGATGCGCAACAGGCATTTTCACACCGGATCGACAATCTGTCGGTGACGCGGATTTCGCGGGACGGCAGCACATGGTCGGTTGGGTCTATTAATCACATTCCGTGATAAGAGTGCCCACAATTCTCTGATTTACTGATGCAAAGCCCTGCGGCATCGTTGCCGCATGACTTATGACCTGTATATCGGGGACCGCCTGTTTTCCAGCTGGTCCATGCGTGGATGGCTGATGCTGGAAAAGTTCGGCCTGCCTTATCGAAGCCATTTGATCGGTCTGTATTCCGGCACAATGGACGAAGACATGAAATCTCTGGCTCCGGCACGGCTTGTGCCGGCCTTGCGTTTGCCGGACGGAACTGTGGTTGGTGAAAGCCTGGCCATGGCCGAGACGCTGGTTGAACGGCACCCCGAGGCAGGCTTGTGGCCCAACGAACCGGCGGCCCGCGCAACCGCGCGCTGGCTTTGCACAGAAATGGTGTCGGGTTTTTCGGCGTTACGCAGCCAATGCCCGATGCAACTGCTTCACTGCTGGGTGGGTTTTGACCCTTCGCCCGAGACCCTGTCAGACCTGAAGCGCATCGAAACATTGTGGGATCACGCCCGTTTGGTGTCCGGTGCGGCTTCAGGTCCGTTGTTCGGCGCGTATTCTCTGGCAGATGTATTCTATACACCAGTTGCGGCCCGCATCATTGGCTATGGGCTGACGGTGTCCTCGGCGAGCCGCGACTATTGTCTGGAGTTGCTCTCGGACCCTTGCGTAAGGCAATGGCGGGCCATGGGGTTGACCGTGCAGTACGATCCTTTTCCTTACGCGCAGGACCTTTCTTCAATCCCGTGGCCCATCGGCGGGGTTTCACCGGCCAGGCCAGTTGCAAGCGGCCCCTCCGCCAATGAAAACTGTCCCTATTCCGGCAAAGTAGCCACCCACTTCCTGGAGCTTGACGGCGCAAGTTGGGGGTTCTGCAACGCGTTTTGTCGGGACAAGACGGTCGCCGACCCCGAAGCATGGCCGAAATTCAAGGCGATGGTCGGGAAATGAACACCGCCGTTAACCATTCCTAAACCGCAACCATGGCAGCAACGTCCTGTTAACCAACAACAGGAAGACAATGGTTGCCCGCGCCCACACTGTCGCATTTCAAGGGGTTGATGCCCGTCCGGTTGAAGTTCAGTGCGCCGTTTCACCGGGGTTGCCAGCCTTTTCGATCGTAGGCCTGCCGGACAAAGCCGTGTCCGAAGCGCGCGATCGTGTGCGCAGCGCCCTCAGTTCAATGGCCATCGCCCTGCCGTCCAAACGGATCACCATCAACCTGTCGCCCGCCGATTTACCGAAAGAGGGCAGCCATTTCGACCTGCCCATTGCCGTGGCCCTGCTGTCGGCGTTGGAGATCATTCCTGCCGATGCCGCGGAAGGCACAGTTGCGCTGGGCGAGCTGTCCCTGGATGGATCGTTGGTCCCCGTCGTCGGCGCCTTGCCCGCAGCCATGACCGCCGCTGCCGAGGATCGTTCCCTGTTGTGCCCCAAAGCCTCAAGCGCCGAAGCGGCCTGGGTTGATGCTACGCAAGTGATAGGCGCCGAATCTCTGGGCGATGTGGTCCGGCATTTCTCGGGTCAGTCGCCATTGCCGGTCGCGCAGCCCGGCGAAGTGACACTTGCGCCCATTACGCGAGACCTGCGCGATGTGAAGGGGCAGGAACGCGCCAAACGGGCGCTGGAAATTGCTGCGGCGGGGCGACACCACCTGATCATGATCGGCACACCGGGATCGGGCAAATCAATGCTGGCCGCCCGGTTGCCCGGTATCCTGCCACCGCTGACAGCGGTCGAAGCACTGGAAACCTCGATGATTCAGTCCCTGTGCGGCTTGCTGGACGAAGGCGGCATCAACCGCAGCCGCCCCTTTCGCGAACCGCACCACACCGCTTCGATGGCGGCCATCGTCGGCGGCGGAAAGGGTGCCAAACCCGGTGAGATTTCGCTGGCCCATAACGGGGTGCTGTTCATGGATGAGTTCCCCGAGTTTCCGCGCACCGTGCTGGAAACTTTGCGCCAGCCAATCGAAACCGGCGAGGTCATGGTCGCCCGCGCGAATGCCCATGTGAAATACCCTTGCCGGTTCATGCTAGTAGCGGCCGCAAACCCATGCAAATGCGGCTATCTGAGCGATCCTGCGCGTGCCTGTTCGCGGGTTCCGATGTGTGGCGAGGACTACCTGGGGCGCATTTCTGGTCCTTTGATGGATCGTTTTGACCTGCGAATCGAAGTTCCTCCGGTCGGGTTTACCGATCTGGATCTGCCGCCGTCAGGTGACTGTTCGGCTGTGGTTGCAGCGCGCGTGGAACGGGCGCGTGGCATTCAGGCAGCGCGATTTCAGGGAAACCCGTCGGTGCGTCAAAACGCTGATATCGAGGGGGCGCTGCTGGAGGAAGTTGCCGCGCCGGACGCCGAAGGCAGGGAGTTGCTGTTGAAGGCGGCCGAACGGTTTGGACTGTCAGCCCGCGCGTTCCACCGTATCCTGCGCGTTGCGCGCACGATTGCGGATCTCGACGGCGCGCCTGACATCCGCAAACCCCATGTGGCCGAAGCGCTGAGCTTTCGCATCAGCGCCCGGACGATGGCCTAGAGCTTTGCCTCAATTGCGTCCCAGATTTTGCCTGCGACGTTGACCCCGTCGAACCGTTCCAGTTCCTGAATACCGGTGGGCGAGGTGACGTTGATCTCAGTCAGGTAGTCGCCGATCACGTCGATGCCGACAAACACCTGGCCTTTTTCCTTCAGCAGCGGACCGATCTTGGCGCAGATTTCAAGATCCCGGTCGGACAAGCCGATCTTTTCTGGCCGGCCGCCAACATGCATGTTGGACCGTGTCTCGCCCTTTGCTGGAACGCGGTTGATGGCACCAACCGGTTCCCCGTCCACCAGAATCACGCGTTTGTCGCCGTTTTGGACATCGGGCAGGAATTTCTGCACGATCAGAGGTTCACGCGAAAAGCCCGTGAAAAGTTCATGCAGCGAGGTCAGGTTGCGGTCATTGGTATCCAGGCGGAACACACCGGCGCCGCCGTTGCCGTAGAGCGGCTTCAGGATGATGTCGCCATGTTTTTCCTTGAAGGTTTTGATTGTCTCCAGATCCCGCGCAATTGTGGTTGGCGGGGTCAGGTCAGGAAAATCCAGAACCAGCAGTTTTTCCGGGTAGTTGCGCACCCAGAAGGGATCATTCACCACAAGGGCGCGCCCGTTCAGGCGGTCCAACAGGTGCGTGGAGGTGATGTAGTGCATGTCGAACGGTGGGTCCTGACGCAGCCAGATCACGTCGAAATCGGCCAGATCCACTTCGCGTTCTGGCCCCAGAACCGCAGGATCGCCGGGAACGCGCTGTACCGTCATGTCCCGGCCAAGCGCTGTAATGCGACCTTCCTGATAAGCCAGCTGATCGGGTCCGTAGAAAAACAACTGATGTCCGCGGGCCTGTGCCTCTTCCGCCAGCCTGAAAGAACTGTCTGCATTGATGTCCACGGTCCCGATTGGGTCCATCTGAAAGGCGATTTTCATGGCGTATCCCTCGTTTTCTCGCCTGATACATGGCGCAGAGGGGCAGGGGGTTCAATGGCGATCAAACCAGACCGAAGGCGTTTTCGATGATTTGAACCGCTCCGCTCGCGTCGACCAGAGCCGCGTCAAATCGGACATTCGTCAGCTGCCCATTGGGTTCATGCTCCAGAAACTGGGCTGCGGAGGCGTAGATTCGGCTGATCTGGCGGGGGCTGATCCGCGCCGCGGCCTTTTCAAAACTGCTGCTTTTCTTGACTTCTATGAAGACGATACCGTCCGCATCGCGTGCAATCAGGTCGATCTCACCACCGGCCCCGCGCCAGCGACGGTGAGTGATTGTGAAACCACGCCGTTCATAATCAGATGCAACGCACAGTTCCGCTGACTGACCCGCGTGGTAGGAAACTGACCCCCTGACCGAACGACTGGCCATTTCACTCCTTCCCGAGTTTCAGAGCCTTCTGATAGAGGGGGCGGCGCGGCAGTTTGAACATCTGCGAGACAAGATCAGCCGCGTCCCGAACCGAATGGGTTTCCAAGGCTCTTTTCAGAGCCTCTTCTACGTCAGAGTCCTTAATGTTTTGCGAATGGCCGCGATCAACCAACAAGACAACTTCGCCCTTTACGGTTTCGCCGCGATAGGCTTCGGCCAGATCCCCAAGCGTGCCGCGCCGGACCTCTTCAAATTTCTTGGTCAGTTCGCGGCACAGCGCGGCCTGACGGTCGGGTCCAAGACCCTCTGCGAGATCGGACAGGCTGGCGGCGACGCGCTTTGGTGATTCGTAGAACACCAGCGTACCGGGTATGTCGCGCAGCGCCTCGATCCGGCTGCGGCGCGCGCCCGAGGCATTGGGAAGAAAGCCTGCAAAAAAGAACGCATCCGTGGGCAAACCGGCAAGCGTCAAGGCCATTAGGGCCGCAGAAGGACCCGGGGCACAGGTCACGGAATGCCCGGCCTCGGCCGCCTGTCGTCCAAGATCGTAGCCGGGGTCGGCAATCAGCGGCATCCCGGCTTCGGATGCGTAGGCCACCGACAATCCCTGCGCCAGGGCGTCCAGGATTTTCTGGCGCGCGCCTGCACTGCTGTGGTCGTGGTAGGCCTGGATACGCCGCCCTTCCAAGGGGATTCCATGAATCTCCATCAGGCGCCGCAGGCTGCGGGTGTCTTCGGCGGCGATCATGTCAGCCGAGGCCAGTACATCCAGCGCCCTGAGCGTGATGTCGCGCGCCGTTCCGATCGGAGTGGCAACAAAATACAATCCCGCGCCTAATCTGACCTTCTGGAAATTCAAAGCTGGACCCTCACTGCATGACGTTTATTATCGCGGCTCAATAGAATAGCAGCGTTCCAAGCCGCCGGATCAGGGAGTTTTCATTTAGATGTTTACCGTTTGCAAGCCCGTTCGCAAGTTGGCGAAATCCGCCGTAGTCCTCGCCACCGCCGCGCTTCTCGCCGCTTGTGAGCCCGGCGGTCTGGGCGGGGGTCCTTCGATCAACGCATCCAAACCGGTGCCTGTCGCCCTGCTGGTTCCACGCGGATCGGCGCAATCGGGGGATGCGGCATTGGCCCAAAGCCTTGAAAACGCCGCCCGTCTGGCCATGGCTGATCTTCAGAATGTGCAGATTGATCTTCGGGTTTATGACACTGCAGGAAACGCGGGTATTGCCGGCACGGTGGCCAAACAGGCCGTGGATGACGGTGCGAAGATCATCATCGGCCCGGTTTACGCGCAGGCAGCCAATGCCGCCGGTTTGGCCGTTCTGGACAAAAGCATCAATGTTCTGTCCTTTTCCAACAATACCAGCGTCGCCGGTGGAAACGTGTTTGTGCTGGGACCGACCTTTGAAAACACGGCTGGTCGGCTGGTGAATTACGCGGCCCAGCAGGGCAAAACCGGAATGGTCGTCGTTCACAGTAACGATGGGGCAGGTCAGCAGGGCCAAACCGCAATTATTTCAGCCCTCAGCACAAGCCGGGTCAACAATGCGGGTTCGGTTGGATTTGACCGCTCGCAGCAGGGCGTCATCGGCTCGGTTCCCACGATTAAGGCGACGGTCGACGCAACCGGGGCCGATTCGATCTTTCTGACTGCGACCACCGCCGGTGCCTTGCCGCTGTTCAGCCAGCTGCTGCCCGAGGCTGGCATTTCCCCGGCCACGACGCAATTCATCGGGCTGACACGCTGGGATATTCCACCGCAAACACTGGAATTGCCGGGTGTGCAGGGCGGCTGGTTTGCCTTGCCGGATCCGGCAAAGGCACAAGCCTATCGCCAGCGGTACAATGCGACCTATGGCGAGGCACCGCACCCGATCAGCGGTTTGGCCTATGATGGCATCGCGGCCATCGGCGCATTGGTCGGGCAGGGAAAATCGGACGCGCTGACAGGTGCCGCCCTGACTCAGAATGCTGGGTTTCAGGGCGTTGGCGGCATCTTCCGTCTGCGATCGAATGGAACAAATGAACGTGGTCTGGCGGTTGCCACGATCCAGAACAAACAGGTGGTTGTGATTGACCCTGCTCCACAAAGCTTTGCGGGCGCCGGTCTCTGAGCCCGAAGGCAGCCTGATCTGCCCGGCAAACGAGATTTTTGACAGTGAGGGCGTCAGTGCCCGTTTGTCTGAAGCCTTCGATAACTGCAATGACAATGCTGAAATGCGCGCGGAAACCGTGCGCGTTTTGCGTGATGCGCAGAAGGCCGGACGCATGGCCATCGCCAATGCGTTTGCGGAGCAACCCTTTGCGGCGCGACCATTGACGCGATCGTACACCTACCTGACGGACCAGTTGGTCGGAACCGCGATGCTGGTCTCCGGCCGATATCTTCACCCGTTGGCCAATCCGACCCAGGGTGAAAAGATCGCGGTTCTGGCGGTCGGAGGGTATGGCCGGGGCGAGATGGCCCCTTCATCCGATGTCGATCTGCTGTTTCTGACCCCCTACAAGATCACCGCGTGGGCCGAGAGCGTGATCGAATCCATGCTCTACATCCTTTGGGATCTGCGATTGAAGGTCGGGCATTCATCGCGCACGATCCGGGATTGCCTGCGTTTGGGCGCGGATGATTTCACGATCCGCACTTCGATGCTCGAGCAGCGGTACCTTGCCGGGGACAGGGAATTGGCGACGGGTCTGGAAGAGCGCCTGAAAGCGGATCTGTTCAAGGGCAGCGAGCGTGAATTCATCGAAGCCAAGTTGCAGGAGCGGGACGCACGACACCTCAAGCAAGGCCAGCGATATATGGTCGAGCCCAATGTGAAAGAGGGTAAAGGGGGTCTGCGCGATTTGCAGTCATTGTACTGGATCGCCAAGTACATATATGGCGTTCACGACGTGGCCGAGCTTGTTCCGCTTGGCTTGTTTACACCTGATGAATTCAAGGGCTTTGTCGAGGCCGAGGAGTTCCTGTGGGCTGTCCGGTCGCATCTGCATCTGATCACGGGGCGCGCGACCGAGCAGCTGGCCTTTGATCTGCAGGTCGAGGTTGCCGACCGCATGGGCTATCAGGACCGCGCCGGTCGGCGAGCGGTCGAGGTGTTCATGCAGCGATATTTCCGCGAAGCAACACGTGTCGGAGAACTGACGCGGATCTTTCTGACCAAGCTGGAGGCCGCGCATGTAAAAGGTGCGCCGCTGCTGGAACGCATCTTTCGCCGCCGCCGCCGTGTCAAATCAGGCTACACAGTGGTGCATGGCCGTCTGGATGTTGGTGACCCGGACAAGTTTCTGTCCGACAAACTGAACCTGCTGCGTCTGTTTGAGGAAGGGTTGCGGACCGGGATGCTGATCCACCCGGATGCAATGCGCCTGGTCACGGCCAACCTGCATCTGATCGACGATGAAATGCGCAATGACAAAGAGGCGCAGCGCATCTTCCTCGACCTGATGCTGAAACACGGCAACCCGGAACGCGCCCTGCGCCGGATGAACGAACTTGGCGTGTTGTCGGCCTTCCTGCCCGAGTTCGAGCCCATCGTGGCGATGATGCAGTTCAATATGTATCACAGCTATACGGTGGACGAGCACACCATCCAGTGCATCGTCAACCTGGCGCAGATCGAACGCGGAGAGTTGGTTGAATCGCTGCCGCTCGCCTCGTCGATCCTGAAAGGGGGCGTCAATCGCAAGGTTCTGTATGTGGCGCTGCTGTTGCATGACATTGCCAAGGGGCGGCCTGAAGATCACTCGATTCTCGGCGCCCAGATGGCCCGCAAGATTGCGCCGCGTCTCGGGTTGAACAAGTCAGACACCGAAACGGTCGAATGGCTTGTGCGTTATCACCTGCTGATGTCGGACATGGCACAAAAACGCGATATCTCCGACCCGCGCACGGTGCGCGATTTTGCCAAGGCGGTGCAGACAGTCAAACGGCTGGACCTTCTGACGGTGCTGACGGTTTGTGACATTCGCGGCGTCGGCCCAGATACATGGAACAACTGGAAGGCTACCCTGTTGCGCGCGCTGCATGCCGAAACAAAACGCGCGCTGGAAACGGGGATGGAGGATCTGAACCGGGCCAACCGCGGGGCCGAGGCCAAGAAGGCACTGCGGGTTGCGCTGGACGACTGGTCCAAGGCCGACCTGAAAACCGAAACCGGACGGCACTACGATCCTTACTGGCAGGGTCTCAATCTTTCGACCCACATCGAATTTGCCGAGATGCTGCAGGCTTTGGAAACCAGCGGCGACCCCGGAGCGATGGAAATCCGCCTGCACCCGGACGAAGACCGCGATGCCACCCGCGCCTGTTTCGCCATGGGCGATCACCCCGGAATTTTCGCGCGGATCGCCGGCGCGCTGGCGCTGGTCGGGGCCAACGTCGTGGATGCACGCAGTTATACGACCAAGGACGGCTATGTGACCGATGCGTTCTGGATACAGGATGCCGAAGGCCACCCATTCGAAGCCAGCCGCCTGCCACGCCTGACCCAGATGATCCACAAAACCCTCAAGGGTGAGGTGGTGGCGCGCGATGCGCTGAAATCGCGGGACAAGATCAAAAAACGCGAACGCGCCTTCAACGTTCCGACCCACATCATGTTCGACAATGACGGGTCTGAAATTTACACGATCATCGAGGTCGATACCCGCGACCGTCCCGGTTTGCTGTTTGACCTGACCCGAACCCTGGCGGCATCCAACGTGTATATCGCCAATGCTGTGATCGCGACCTACGGCGAACAGGTGGTCGACACCTTCTATGTCAAGGATATGTTCGGGTTGAAATACTATTCGGAAAGCAAGCAGCGCGGGCTGGAAGCCAAGCTGCGTAAAGCGATCACCGAAGGCGCCGAGCGCGCGGCCTCATGAAGCAGATCCGCCTGTTTTCAGGCCTGTTCACGGTCGGCTTCTGGACGCTTGCCAGCCGCATCCTGGGATTTCTGCGCGAAATCCTTCTGGCCGCCTATATTGGTCCGGGGCCAGTCATGGATGCATTTGTCGCGGCCTTCCGCCTGCCCAACATGTTCCGTCGCTTCTTCGCCGAAGGCGCGTTCAACGCAGCGTTTGTTCCGATGTTCTCAAAGCGCCTTGAGGGCGGCGAGAACGCACAAGGGTTTGCGCAGGACGCCTTCAACCTGTTGGCGTTGGCTGTGTTGGCGCTGGTCGGCCTCGCTATGGTCTTCATGCCCGCGCTGGTCTGGGTCACGGCCGAGGGCTTCTATGGCGACGAACGTTTCGATCTGGCGGTGGACTATGGGTATATCGTCTTTCCCTACATCCTGTTCATGTCGCTGGCGGCCTTGTTTTCTGGCGTCCTGAACGCGACGGGCCGGTTTGCCGCCGCTGCGGCCGCGCCGGTGTTGCTGAACATCTTTGCCTGTTCGGCCCTTATTCTTGGTGCTGTATCCGGTGGCGAAGTCATCCGCTGGCTGCTGGCGGTCATTCCGGTGGCCGGTGTCGCACAGTTGGCACTGGTCTGGGTCGCAACCGAGCGCGCAGGTATCCGTATTCGTCCCGGGCTTCCCAAGCTCAGCCCTGAGATGCGCAATCTGGTTCGTGTCGCGGTTCCTGCAGCTTTGGCGATGGGCGTGACGCAGGTCAACCTGGTGGTGGGCCAGTTGGTGGCGTCGAAAACCGAAAAAGCCGTCAGCTGGTTGTTTGCCGCGGACCGGCTTTACCAGTTGCCATTGGGTGTGGTGGGCATCGCTGTGGGCATCGTGCTGCTGCCCGATCTTTCGCGCCGCTTGCGTGCGGACGACAAGGACGGTGCGCGCAACGCCTTTTCCCGTGCGGGCGAATTCACGCTGCTTCTGACCATTCCATCGACCGTGGCGTTTGTGATCATTCCCACACCGCTGGTTTCGGTGCTGTTCGAGCGGGGCCAGTTCGGCCCCGAAGACACAGCCGCCACGGCGCTGGCCGTCGCGATTTACGGGGTCGGCCTGCCAGCCTTCATGCTGCAAAAGCTGCTGCAACCGCTATTCTTCGCCCGGGAAAACACCCGCACGCCGTTTCACTACGCGGTGGTGGCCATGATCGTGAATGCTGCCCTGGCCTTTGGCCTGTATCCGGTGGTGGGTTGGATCGCGCCCGCCATTGCGGCTTCGGCTGCCGGGTGGGCGATGGTGGCGCTACTGGCCATCGGCGCACGCCGGATGGGGGAAGAGGCCCGCTTTGACGCCCGCTTCAAGCGCCGTGCATGGCGGATCGTCGCGGCCTCGGTTGGAATGGGCGTTGTGTTGTTTGTAGCGCTGCACCTGTTCGGCTGGGTCTTTGCCCTGCCCGGATGGCGTTATCCGGCCCTGTTCCTGCTGATTGCGATTGCCGCGATCACCTATTTCGCTCTGGGCCACCTGTTGCGGGCATTTGAAGTATCGGAATTCAGGCGCGCCTTGCGCCGGTCCTGATCCGTCAGTCGCGCCGGATGCGCCCGACAATCCGGGCCCATCCGCCCGGGGCCAAAAAGAATGACAGGCCAAAGCCAGTGGCAAACCCGCCCAGATCGGCGACCCAGTCGGACGTGCCGCCAAACAGCAGGCCGAACAGCAGTTGGATGCCCATCAGCACGGCAATCAGGCTGAAAGCGCGTGACTGGTTTTCGCCGACCAGCGACAGTTTGCGCCACAACAGCCAGGTGAACGCGCCGATCAGACCGTAGACCGGTGGGAACCCGCCGACCAGCGGGTAGCGGGGATCCAGGATCAGCGCATAGGCCAGTGCACCGCCGACACCTGACAGCACAAAGATCAACAGCATGGGAAAGCCGCCAAACACCTCGGCCACCATTTTGCCCATGGCCAGCACGAACACGCAGACAAAAATGGCCTGCGTGAAATTGGCCGAGACAAAGGGATAGGTCACGAACCGGATCAAATGTTCGAAGGGCCACCGCCCGTTTTGAACCATCCAGTCGAAGATGTCCGGCGAGAAGGCATAGCTTTGCAGCGCGTCCAGCCGCCATCCGACAGCCGAAGGTCCGCCGACGATCCCGCGCGTACCAAGGGAAAACGCCAGTTCGATACCCATGATGAACAACACCAGCGCCACAACGACAGGCGGCAGAGGGTTCACGGCAGGTGTATATTGTTCGCTGCTCATTGGGCGGGCCTTTCGCGGCTGTTGACGTCCCTTGACCTCATGGGTAAGCGACGGGGGCTGATTTTTCCAGACGGGAGTTCCCTTCGATGACCGAAACTCAATTCACGCCGCGCGTGTTTTCCGGCATCCAGCCTTCGGGAAACCTGCACCTTGGCAACTACCTGGGTGCGCTCAAGCGTTTTGTGGATATGCAGGGCCCTGAATTCGAGACCATCTATTGCATGGTCGACCTGCACGCGATCACCGTCTGGCAAGACCCGGAGCGTCTGCGCGAAAAGACCCGCGAAGTCTGCGCTGGTTTTATCGCCGCCGGTCTTGATCCGGAAAAGTCGATCCTTTTCAACCAGAGCCAGGTGGCCGAACACACGCAGCTTGGGTGGATCTTCAACTGTATCGCCCGGATGGGCTGGATGCAGCGGATGACGCAGTTCAAGGACAAGGCGGGCAAGAATGCGCAAAACGCCTCGTTGGGTCTTTTTGCCTATCCTGCGCTGATGGCGGCGGACATTCTGACCTATCACGCAACCCATGTGCCTGTGGGAGAGGATCAGAAACAGCATCTGGAACTGACCCGTGACATCGCGATCAAGTTCAATCACGACTATGGGGTAGATTTCTTCCCTGTGACCGAACCGGTCATCGGTGGTGCTGCGCCGCGCGTGATGAACCTGCGCGACGGAACGCGCAAGATGTCGTCTTCGGATCCGTCCGACATGACCCGGATCAACATGACCGATGACGCCGACGCGATCGCCAAGAAGATTCGCAAGGCCAAGACAGACCCGGATGCGCTGCCGTCCGAGATCGACGGGCTGGCAGAACGCCCGGAGGCGCGCAATCTGGTAAACATCTATGCCGCCCTCAGCGACCAGACTGCCGAGCAGGTTCTGGCCGAAGCAGGCGGCAAGCAGTTTGGCGAGTTCAAACCGATGCTGGCCGAACTGGCGGTGTCGAAGCTGGCGCCGATCTCGTCCGAGATGGCCCGACTGATGGGCGAAGAGGCCGAGATCGACCAGATTTTGGCACGGGGCGCCGAGAAGGCCCGCGCGATTGCATCTCCGATCCTGCAGCAGACCTACGAAATCGTGGGCATGGTCGGCGCCAAACAGGGCTGATTACGCTGGACGTTGCCTCAACGCCTTCCTAGGTTTGCCAAAAGCTAGGGAGGGCGCCATGGCAGTCGGCAAGAATATCCGTACCTATTTCGAGGGTCAGTGGCATGACGGGGATGCCCCGATCATGCGCGCGGCCGATCACGGTGCATGGCTGGGATCGTCCGTCTTTGATGGGGCGCGGTATTTTGATGGCATGGCCCCGGATCTTGAGGCGCATTGTGCCCGCGTGAATCGCTCGGCCGAGGCGCTTATGCTGACGCCATTCGTAACCACTGATCAAATGATCGGGATCGTCCTCGAGGGGTTGGAAGGCTATAGCCCCGATGCCGCTGTCTATATCCGTCCGATGTACTGGGGTATCGATGGCGACGCGACCGCGATCGTACCGCAGGAAAACAGCACAGGTTTTGCGGTCTGTCTGGAAGAAATTCCGATGGCGCCCGAGACCGCCTCGGCAACGCTGGGCACCACGCGATTCCGTCGCCCGGTATTGGAATCCGCAGTCGTGAATGCCAAGGCCGGCTGTCTTTACCCCAACAACGCCCGGATGTTGCAGGAGGTGCGCGGAAAAGGGTTTTCAAATGCGCTTGTCACCGACGCCCTTGGACATGTGGCGGAAACCGCAACGGCCAACATTTTCATGGTTCGCGACGGCGAGGTGTTCACACCCACCCCGAACGGAACCTTTTTGGCCGGGATCACGCGCGCCCGTCATATCAAGAACCTGAGGGCGGACGGCGTCACTGTGCACGAAGCCATCCTGAGCTTTGATGACTTCCACAACGCTGACGAAGTGTTCATGACCGGGAACATGAACAAGGTCACACCGGTAACGGCACTGGAAGATACCCGGTATCAGGTCGGCCCGATTTCCCGCCGCGCCCGTGAGTTGTATTGGGACTGGGCCGCCAGCAACCGCTAACACGTCAATGCGGCGCGCTTCCGAGTTGCCAGTATCCCCACTGTCGGGCATGATCCCGGAAACAAAAGAGGATACAAATGCGTAAGTTCCTGGTCATACTTGACGACAGCCGCGAATGCCTGAATGCCATGCGTTTCGCGGCAATGCGTGCGGCGCATACCGGCGGAGGGGTAACGGTTCTGTCGGTCATCCCTCCGGATGAGTTCAACCACTGGATCGGTGTGGCGGAAGTAATGCGGGAAGAAGCGCGCGAGCGCATTCACGCACATTTCGAGGTGTTTGCGAAATGGATGCGCGACAAGCAGGGTATCGAACCCGAACTGGCCATCCGCGAAGGCGATCCGGTGCCGCAGATCATTGAACATGTCCAGTCGGACCCTGAAATCGGGGTACTTGTTCTGGGTGCGGGCGTCGAAAAAAAAGGGCCCGGTCCGCTGGTGACGCAACTGACACGCAATTCCGGCAGTCTTCCGATCCCGATCACCATCGTGCCCGGGGATCTGAGCAAGGAAAAGCTGGAAGCTATTACCTGAGGCCCCAACATGACCCGCCGTATCCAATTCTGGTTCGAATTTGCTTCGACCTATTCCTATCTCAGTGCGATGCGGGTTGAACAGGTGGCGGCGCAAAAAGGGGTTGCCGTGGATTGGCAGCCCTTTCTTCTGGGCCCGATTTTCGCCGCGCAGGGATGGGACAATTCTCCGTTCAATATCTATCCCGCCAAAGGGCGCTATATGTGGCGTGACATGGAGCGTCTGTGCAAAAAGCGCGGGTTGGCTTTCGTGCATCCGAACCCTTTTCCCCAAAACGGAGTTCTGGCCGCCCGGCTGGTTCTGGCCATCGAGGATCAGGACCAAAAAGCGGCATTTGTGCGCGCTGTGTACCAAGCAGAATTTGCCGACGGGCGCACAATCTCGGACGAAAGCGTGCTGGCTGATTGTCTTGTCGTTGCCGGGTTGCGCAGCGATATGATTGCGCGATCAAAGGATCCGGCTATCAAGGAAGCTTTGTTCGAGCAGTCCAAGCGCGCTCAGGCCCTGGACCTGTTCGGGGCGCCCAGTTTTGTAGCAGGCGACGAGCTGTTCTGGGGGGATGACCGGCTGGAGGATGCGGTCGATTTTGCCAGTACGATTTAGAATCGTTCCAAATCTTGACTTCCACGGCGCCTGCCCGCATATCAGGTACAACCCAACCGGAGCCGCGCCATGTTCATTCAAACCGAATCGACGCCCAACCCTGCAACATTGAAATTCCTGCCCGGCCAAACCGTTCTGGAAGCGGGTACGGCAGACTTCCCGACGGCCGAAGCTGCCGAGAAGTCACCCTTGGCCAAGCGGATCTTTGAGGTGAACGGCGTTACCGGAGTTTTCTTCGGCAATGATTTTGTAACAGTCACGAAGTCTGACGACGTGCAGTGGGATCACATCAAGCCCGCAATTCTGGGCGCGGTGATGGAGCATTACCAGTCCGGTCAGCCGGTTATGGGCGCGGACGCCGCAACCGCCTCGGGGCACGCCGAACATACCGGCGAGGACGCGGAAATCGTCAATCAGATCAAAGACCTGCTGGACAGCCGCGTGCGTCCGGCCGTGGCGCAGGATGGTGGGGACATCACCTTTCACGGCTTTGACCGTGGGGTCGTATATCTGCATATGCAAGGCGCCTGTGCGGGCTGCCCATCGTCGACACTTACCCTGAAAATGGGGATCGAGAACCTGCTGCGTCACTACATCCCCGAAGTGACCGAGGTGCGCCCGGTTGCCGTCTGATCCGACCATACTGGCATTCGACACATCGGCCGCGCATTGCGCGGCCGCTTTGTTGCGGGACGGCGAAATCGTGACCTCCTGCGCTGAACCCATGACGCGCGGCCAGGCGGAACGCCTGATGCCGCTGCTGCACGAGGTTCTGGCCCTGGGCGGGTGTACTTGGGCGGATTTGGATGCGATCGGCGTTGGCATAGGTCCGGGCAATTTCACCGGAATCCGAATCTCGGTTTCTGCCGCGCGCGGTTTGGCGCTGGGCCTGGGAATTCCGGCTGTCGGCGTGACGGGATTCGATGCTCTGGCCGAATTTGCGCCTCAGGGCAGCATCCCTGCGATTCGCGCGCCGCGAGAGCAGGTTTATGTTTCCTTGCATGATTCTGACCCGGAACTGATTGGCCAAGAGACGGCAGAGACGTTTGGAGCCCTGGTTCTGAACGACAACGCGGATTTGCAAGCCCGCGCGATTGCCCGGATTACGTCACGTCGCTGGCAGTCTGTATCAGAGGCACCAGCGCCGCTCTATATCCGTGCGGCCGATGCGGCCCCGTCGAAAGATCTGCCTCCGGTGTTGCTGGACGAATGAAACCGCAGGATCTTGCAAAGACGCATGCCGCGGCCTTTACCCGGGCCCGCCCGTGGAGCGCCCAGGAGTTTTGCGATCTTCTGGAAAACAGATTCACGCATGTTGTTGGAAATGAACGATCATTTGCCGTCATTCAGGTTATTGCTGATCAGGCGGAGCTTTTGACGATTGCAACTCACCCGGCCTGTCAAAGGCAGGGGCTTGCAAGGCAATGCATGAAAGACTGGCACAACAAGGCAAAAAAACTGGGTGCCACTCATACTTTTCTGGACGTAGCGGCCGACAATTTGCCGGCAATTTCCCTTTATCAGAGCTGTGGTTACAAGGTCTGCGGCCTGCGTAAGGGGTATTACCTTCATGAAAACAATCAGAAGCTCGATGCAATCCAAATGGAATGCAGTCTGATCTGAAGGCAGGCAAGTTTTTTACCGATTGGTCAAAATAGTGGTTGACCATGGCTGTTGCAAACGGCCTTAATTCCCGCCATCACAACAGTTATGCTCGCTCTGAGTGGGTAAAGGGGGCTATCTTGGCTCCAGCCGACAAAAAAACAAAACGGGAGTAACCAATGACCCTGATGAAATCCTTGATGGGTGCCGCAGCCGCAGTCGCGATGACAGCGGGTGCCGCAATTGCAGAACCGGCCCTGATCTTTGACCTGGGTGGCAAGTTCGACAAATCGTTCAACGAAGCGGCCCATAACGGCGCGTCACGTTGGGCCAATCAGACCGGCGGTACCTACCGCGAGATCGAGCTTCAGTCCGAAGCCCAGCGCGAGCAGGCCCTGCGCCGCTTTGCGGAAGCCGGCGCCAACCCGATCATCACCATGGGTTTTGCAATGGCCGATCCGCTGTCTGCTGTTGCAGGCGACTATCCGGACACCAAGTTCGTCGCGGTTGACGTAACCTGGCTGGACGCGCCGAACATCCGTCAGATCGGCTTTGCCGAGCATGAAGGCTCGTATCTGGTCGGCATGATGGCCGCGATGGCGTCCAAGTCCGGCACCGTCGGCTTTATCGGCGGCATGGACATTCCGCTGATCCGCCACTTCGGTTGCGGCTATGCACAGGGCGCCAAGGCTGTGAACCCGGACATCAACGTGGTAGCCAACATGACCGGCACCACCCCGGCCGCCTGGAACGACCCTGTAAAGGGTTCGGAACTGACCAAAGCCCAGATCAGCCAGGGCGCTGATGTGATCTATGCGGCTGCCGGCGGCACCGGTGTTGGCGTTCTGCAAACTGCGGCAGACGAAGGTATCCTGTCGATCGGTGTGGACAGCAATCAGAACCACCTGCACCCGGGCAAGGTCCTGACATCGATGCTGAAACGTGTGGACGTTGCTGTTTATGAAGCGATGAAAGCGGGTGAAGACCTTGAAACCGGCGTATTCGCCATGGGTCTGGCCGAAGACGGAGTTGGTGTCGCAATCGACGATAACAACCGCGAACTGGTACACCCCCAGATGGCTGATGCCGTAGAAGCTGCACGTCGTGGCATCATCGACGGGGACATCTCTGTTGTCAGCTACTACGAGAACGACAGCTGCCCGGCACTGCAGTTCTGATATCGCATGGGACGGGGGATTTTATCTCCCGTCCCAACTCACTCTGCCGCTGTTTGACTACGCGGCCCTTCGGCAATTGAGGGCAAGACATGACCGTCCCCGCCATTGAGCTCAAAGGGATTTCCAAAGCCTTTGGGCCGGTTCAGGCCAACAAAGACATTTCCATCAGCGTCGCCCCCGGCACGATCCACGGGATCATCGGTGAAAACGGTGCGGGCAAATCCACGCTGATGAGCATCCTCTACGGGTTTTACAAAGCCGACAACGGCGAGATCTGGATCAACGGGACAAAGACCGAAATCCCTGACAGCCAGGCCGCGATTGCCTCGGGGATCGGGATGGTGTTCCAGCACTTCAAACTGGTCGAGAATTTCACCGTTCTGGAGAACATTGTTCTGGGCGCTGAAGACGGCGGGCTGCTGGCCCCGTCTTTGTCCAAGGCGCGCAAGGAACTGAAAGCGCTGGAAGAAGAGTACGAACTGTTCGTGGATCCGGACAAACGCATCGACGAGATCGGCGTGGGCATGCAACAGCGTGTCGAAATCCTGAAAGCCCTGTATCGCAAGGCCGAGATTTTGATTCTGGACGAGCCGACCGGCGTTCTGACCCCGGCCGAGGCTGATCAGCTGTTCCGCATCCTTGACCGTCTGCGGGCCGAGGGGAAGACCATCATCGTGATCACGCACAAGCTGCGTGAGATCATGGAGAACACCGATACGGTCTCGGTCATGCGCCGCGGGCAGATGACTGCGACGGTCAAGACCGCCGACACCAGCCCCGAGGAACTGGCCGAGCTGATGGTTGGCCGGAAGGTTCTGCTGCAAGTCGATAAAGTGCCCGCCCAGCCCGGCAAACCTGTGCTGGAGATCGAGAATCTGCGGGTGAGCGATCAGGCGGGTGTCGAGCGCGTCAAAGGTATCGACCTGACGATCCGTGCTGGTGAGATCGTCGGCATCGCCGGTGTTGCTGGCAATGGTCAGTCCGAATTGCTGGAAGTTCTGGGCGGGATGCGACCGGGGCAAGGGTCCATCAAGCTGAACGGCACCCCGCTGGCGCTGAGCGGACCGGGTTCGGACGGGCGCGCGCGCCGTGATCAGCACATCGCGCATGTCCCCGAAGACCGGCAGCGCGAAGGTCTGATCATGAATTTCCACGCTTGGGAAAACGTCGCCTTCGGCTATCACCGTGACCCTGCCTACAAGCGCGGCATTTTCATGGACAACGCTTCCCTGCGGGCCGATACCGAGGCCAAGATCGAGAAATTCGACGTCCGCCCGCCCAACCCGTGGCTGACAGCCAAAAGCTTCTCTGGCGGAAACCAGCAGAAAATCGTCGTTGCCCGCGAGATCGAGCGCAACCCCGACCTGCTGCTGGTCGGCCAGCCCACACGCGGTGTGGACATTGGTGCGATCGAGTTCATTCACAAACAGATCGTCGCGCTGCGTGATCAGGGCAAGGCAATCCTGCTGGTCTCGGTCGAGCTGGAAGAGATCTTCTCGTTGTCCGATCGGATTGCGGTGATGTTTGACGGACATATCATGGGCGAACGTCTGCCCCATGAGACAGATGAAAAAGAACTGGGCCTGTTGATGGCCGGTGTGGCGGGAGAGGCCGCGTAGTATGGAAAAAATGCCCAAATGGGCCGATGTCGTCCTGATCCCGCTGATCAGTCTGATATTGGCCGCAATCCTCTCGGCACTGGTCATCCTGGCCATCGGTGAAAACCCAGTCGAGGCTGTGAAGCTCATGGTTTCCGGCGCGCTTGGGTCGACCTATGGCTGGGGTTACACCCTGTATTACGCGACGAACTTCATGTTCACTGGGCTGGCGGTGGCCGTCGCCTTTCATGCGCGCATGTTCAACATCGGCGGCGAAGGACAGGCCATGCTGGGCGGCCTTGGGGTTGCCATCGTCTGCCTCTATGTCCCCTGGCCACACTGGAGCATTGCCCTTCTGGCCGCCTGCGCCGCGTCAATGGTTTTCGGTGCGGCATGGGCTGCGATCCCGGCCTATCTGCAGGCCAAGCGCGGCAGCCATATCGTGATTACCACGATCATGTTCAATTTTATCGCAGCGGCGGTTCTGAACTATGTTCTGGTCAATGTGATGCGCCCCCCGGGGGCGCAGGATCCGGCGACCGCCCGGTTCCCCGAAGCCGTTCATCTGCCTACGTTCCAGTCCATGTTCTCGACGGCCGAAAACGTTCTGTTCAAAGGTGCCCCGGCCAATATCACCTTCTTTGTCGCGGTTCTGGCCTGTTTCGTGGTTTGGGCGCTGATCTGGCGCACCCGGCTTGGCTATGAAATCCGGGCCTATGGTCATTCGGAAACCGGGGCCGTCTACGCAGGCATCTCACCCGTGCGCATTACCATCATCGCCATGCTGATCTCGGGCGCGCTGGCTGGCCTTATGGCCATCAACAACGTCATGGGCGAGGCGGAGCGGCTGGTTCTGAACTCGACCGAGGGCGCGGGTTTCATCGGTATCGCGGTGGCGCTCATGGGGCGCTCTCATCCGTTCGGGGTGTTTCTTGCGGCGATCCTTTTCGGGTTCCTGTACCAGGGCGGGGCCGAGTTGGCGTTCTGGACCAGTATTCCGCGCGAGCTGATCGTGGTGATTCAGGCGCTGGTGATCCTGTTCACCGGCGCGCTGGACAACATGGTTCGCATGCCGCTTGAAAAACTGTTCCTGGGTATGCGGAAAGGAGCTGAGTGATGGACACATTCCTGATCATCATCCAGGTCCTGGACTCAACCATCCGCCTTGCAACACCGCTGCTGCTGGCCTGTCTGGCCGGGCTCTATTCCGAACGGGCGGGCGTCTTTGACATCGGACTAGAAGGCAAGATGCTGATGGCGGCTTTCTTTTCCGCCGCCGTGGCAGCCGTGACCGGGTCGGTCTGGCTGGGCTTGTTGGCAGGTGTTGCCGCATCTTTGGTTTTGTCCGCCCTGCACGGCGTTGCGTCGATCACATTCCGGGGCAATCAGTTGATCTCGGGCGTGGCGATCAATTTTCTGGCGGCGGGGATGACCGTTCTTGTGGCGCAAAGCTGGTTCCAGCAGGGGGGTCGAACACCTTCACTGATCGGTGGCGGACGGTTTGGACCGATCGAATTTCCCTTTGCGGAAGCATTAAGCGGTGTTCCGTTCATTGGCCCGATTTATTCCGAGTTGCTGTCTGGCCATTCGATTCTCGTCTACGTCGCCTTTCTGATGGTGCCTGCCACTTGGTGGATCCTGTTCCGCACCCGGTTTGGCTTGCGACTGCGCGCCGTGGGTGAAAATCCTGCCGCGGTGGATACGGCCGGTGTTTCCGTTGTGGGGCTTCGCTATGCCGCTGTTGCCATCTGCGGCCTGCTTTGCGGGATCGCCGGTGCCTATCTGGCCACCGCGCTTCAGGCCGGGTTCGTCAAGGACATGACAGCCGGGCGTGGCTTTATCGCGCTGGCGGCCCTGATCTTTGCGAAATGGAGACCCTGGCACGCGATGGGGGCCTGCCTTCTGTTCGGTCTGCTTCAGGCCATCGCCCTGCGATTCCAGAACATCGATCTGGGTGGGGTTGTCATACCGGTGCAAGTCATGGACGCGTTGCCCTATATCCTGACCGTGGTGATCCTTGCCGGGTTCGTGGGCAAGGCCGTGCCGCCACGCGCCGGGGGCGAACCCTATGTGAAGGAACGCTGATAGGTCCAGTTCGGACTAGTATCTCAGTCCTGTTCGCTGCAGAGCGGCATGCAGAGTTGATTTTGCATGTCGCACCCGCTCTAAAGGGGTATGCAAACGCCCCCTTTCATAACCCGGTCTGCAGACAGGCTTTTTTCGCTTTCCGATTCCTCGGACTCTGGCTCCGGGATTGTTGTGCGGGTCGGTCTGTCTTTGCCGCTGGTGGGTCATAAACAGAGATTGTTCGCCCAGAACACTGCCAAGACCGTGCCGGTGCGTCGCACTTGCGGCCAGACCCATTGCAATAAGACGGGCTTTGTCACATTACACGAACACACCCAGCCCGTTTAGAGAACATCATGCAGATTTACCTTCCAATCGCCGAAGTATCCGTGAACGCCTTTCTGCTGTTGGGTCTGGGCGGAATGGTGGGCATTCTTTCCGGCATGTTCGGAGTTGGCGGCGGGTTCCTTATGACCCCGCTGCTGTTCTTCATCGGCATCCCTCCCGCTGTGGCAGTTGCGACCGAGGCCAACCAGATCGTGGCGTCGTCGTTCTCTGGCGTGTTGGCGCATTTCCGGCGAAGGACCGTGGACTTTCGAATGGGCACCGTGTTGCTGACCGGAGGTCTGATCGGCGCGGCGCTGGGCGTTGTGGTGTTCAACTACCTCAAAAGCCTGGGTCAGGTCGATTTGCTGGTTACCCTGTGTTACGTCGTGTTTCTGGGTGTCGTCGGTAGCCTGATGTTCATCGAAAGCCTCAACGCGCTGCGCAAGTCAAAAAAGGCCGGAGGTTCGCCCCCCAAGCGACGTCAGCGCGGCTGGGTTCACGCCATGCCGCTCAAGATGCGCTTTCGGACTTCGGGCCTGTATATTTCGGTCATTCCACCAGCGTTGGTCGGGCTGTGCGTCGGCGTGCTGTCCGCCATCATGGGCGTGGGCGGCGGGTTCATCATGGTGCCTGCGATGATCTACCTGCTGGGCATGCCGACCAAGGTCGTTGTGGGAACATCGCTGTTTCAGATCATTTTCGTGACGGCGTTTACAACAATGCTGCATGCCACCACGAACTACACTGTTGATGTGGTCCTGGCGGTGCTTCTTCTGGTTGGTGGAGTTATCGGGGCGCAGATCGGCACGGTCATCGGATCGCGCATGCCGGCCGAGCAGTTGCGTGTTCTGCTGGCGGCCCTGGTGCTTGCCGTATGTGGAAAACTTGCGCTGGACCTGTTGCTTCAACCCTCCGAGTTGTACTCGTTGGGCGATGCGGGAGGGCACTGATCATGATGCGTTATCTGATCGCCGTTCTGTGCCTTATCTGCCTGCCCGCGCATGCAGAGGATGAGCAGGTCGTTCTTGGCCTCAGCCAGGACCGGGTTGCAATCACAGCAAACTT
The DNA here is from genome assembly GCF_059610965.1 of Ruegeria sp. CDSB136. Classification (NCBI taxonomy): domain Bacteria; kingdom Pseudomonadati; phylum Pseudomonadota; class Alphaproteobacteria; order Rhodobacterales; family Roseobacteraceae; genus Ruegeria; species Ruegeria sp. CDSB136. Next base: position 139,198 of record NZ_JBXWOP010000009.1, on the reverse strand, counting down.
TGACGGTTCCGAAATTCTGATTTTCGGGGCGGTCAAGCGCGAAGCGCCGATCCCGCCGGGCCCTCCGCTGGAAGTGATTGTTGCGGTTGCCGGGCCATCCAGCCCCGTAACGGTGCGAAGAAAAGAAAAGCGGCTGGGTATCTGGGTGAACACCGACAGCGTGTTGGTCGATCTGGCACCCAGCTTTTATGCCGTTGCAACCAGTTCACCGCTGAATTCCATCCTGTCGGACGTAGAAGATCTGCGCCACCGGGTTTCGATCGAACGTGCCATCCGGTCGGTGGGTGCCGCGATGCATATTCGCGGCGCGCAGGACTTTGCGGATGCTGTTGTTCGAATTCGCGAGCATGAGGGACTTTACTCGATCCGAGAAAACACCGTGGCTGTGGATGAGCAGACCTTGTTCAGAACCTCGATCGACATGCCTGCAGACTTGACCGAGGGCGACTATGTCGCGCGCATTCTGCTGACACGCGGCGGAGAGGTTGTTTCCCAATTCGAGACGGTGATCGACGTGCGCAAGGTTGGACTTGAACGGTTTCTGTTCAACATGTCCCGCCAACAGCCGGTCTGGTACGGACTGATGTCGCTTGTCATCGCGATCTCGGCCGGGTGGGGCGCCTCGACCGCGTTCAGATTGCTGCGCGAGAAGTAAACCTTTAGCCCCGGCCGATGTAAGGCATCGTGGTGGCCATCACCGTCATGAACTGAACATTCGCCTCGGGCGGCAGCGAAGCCATATGCAATACAGAGCGTGCCGCATCCTCGACAGACATAGTCGGGTCCGGGGTCGTGCCTTCTGCCATCGCCGCGTCGACCAGGCCCTGCACTATTTGCGTGCGCGCGTTGCCGATGTCGATCTGGCCGCAGGCAATTCCAAAGCTCCGCCCGTCCAATGACAGGCTGCGGGTCAATCCGGTGATCGCGTGTTTCGTCGCCGAGTAGTGGACCGAGTTGGGACGCGGGACATGGGCCGCTATCGAACCGTTGTTGATGATACGCCCGCCTTGCGGCGACTGATGGCGCATGATGCCAAAGGCCGCCCGGGCACACAGGAACATCCCGTTGAGGTTCACGTTGACCGAGTTGTACCAGTCGTCCAGCGCGATCTCGTCAATGGTTCCGCCAGGCGCGAAGATGCCCGCGTTGTTGAACAGCACGTCCAGACGGCCAGCCTGTTTGGTGAAAGCATCGAAGGCGGCGGCGACTGCGTCCGGGTTCGTTACATCGGCAACCAAGGGGACGGCGTTTTCGTGAGCCTCTGACATTGCCGTCAGAACATCGGCACTGCGCGCCAGAAGGCCGGCGCGCCAGCCTTCTTCCAGAAACAACTCGGCGGTTGCCCGGCCGATACCAGAACTTGCGCCGGTTACGATGATGGTCTTCATGTGTCTTCAGCCTCCAGAACCAGAGAAGCCACGGGCGCTGTGCGCAGGTCATCAACGCGCAGTGGATGAGTTGGCTTGGACAGGCGGTTGCGCACGACCCAGATCAGCCGTTCCTGCGCGCGGGTTATGGCCACATAAGCTAGGCGTTTCCACAGGGGTTGTCCCGCCTCGGTACGACCCATTCTGGCGGCAGCGTAGATATCTGGCGCAAAAACCTGCACCGTGTCCCATTGCGATCCCTGCGCCTTGTGAATCGTCACGGCAGCACCATGCAGGAAAGTCGCCCCCATGCGGGCGGCATAGGGGATAAACGGCTCTTCCTCGTCCGGTTTCTCGATCTTAACGATTGAGGCGGCGCTGACCTGCGGGTCTTCAGCCCCCATCACATGCAGACGCGAAAAACCTGGTTTGCGCCCGGGGCCCAGATAGATGACCTGTGCGCCCTTGATCAGGCCGCGCGCTTCCAGATCCAGCCGCTTCTTGCGGTGTTTCAGCGGCAGTTCCAGACCGTCGCAGATCAGGGGTTCACCCTCCAGCAACTCGGTGTCGGGGGCGCCGTGAACATGCCGGAAGGCGTTGATCAGGCGAATGCGCGTGGCGTTGCGCCAGACCAGAACCGGGCTGCGCGCCATCAGGTCAACCTCGACCCGCTGCCCCCAGACGACGCGGTCATCCTGCCGGGCGGTCTGCTCGACCAGCCTTTCGAAATCCTCGAACCCCATTGCCGGGTCCGCCAAGGCATGGGCAAGATCCAGAATCGGGTTATCCGCATCCTGCCGGTGGACCCGGTGCAGTGTCAGCTTCCGAGGCTCGGGCAGAGCTTCGAATACCATGCTGCCGGACTGGTTCACAGGCGCAAGCTGGGCCGGATCTCCGAACAGCAGCAAGGTTGGAAAAATCTCTTTCAGGTCCTCGAACTGCCGGTCATCCAGCATCGAGGCTTCGTCCACAAACCCGATATCGAGCGGTTCGTCCCGGCGTTTCCACCCGGTAATGAAATCCGAACCCCGGAGCCCGGCAGCGGCTAGCGCCCCGGGGATGGATTTGTTGTTGGCATAGAATGCCGCTGCCCGATCCAGCGCCTCATCCGTCAGCCCCTCGATTTCAGGGCGTTCGTCATTGCCTGCGAGCCATTCGGCAATACGCTCATATTCCGGGTCGTATACAGGCGTGTAAAGGATGCGGTGGATGGTTGTTGCGGGAACCCCGCGCAGGCGCAGAACGCTGGCCGCCTTGTTGGTCGGGGCCAGAATGGCAAGGCTGCGCTTGTCCTTTGACTTACGGCTTTCAAAATCGCCGGACACGATCTGAACACCGGTTTCGGCCAGCGCCTTGAACAATTCAGCCAACAGCAAGGTTTTGCCTGACCCGGCCTTGCCGATCACGGCCATCGTTTCTGTCTTTCCACCTCCGGGCGGCCTGAGCAGCGCGTCATCGTCAAGGTCGACGCCCGCCGATTTCAGCATCTCGGAAATGCTGTCATAGGCGGCGGCCTGATCATCGGAAAAGGTGACAAGAGGCAAGGACATGGCGCGACCCTACAGGGCCGCGTCAGTCATCACCAGACGCGGAGTCCGCTTTTCCTGAATTCAGGCCGAAAGCGCGAACCGATGTTGCGCACTGCCCCCGAACGCTGCACGAAACCACAGCCGGGACAGGTCTCGGGAAACCCCCGCCCGTTCAGCCACCCGGCTGCAGTCCTCGGCTGAATAGGGCCAGAGCCCGACCGAGATCTGATCCCGGCCCTTGCCCTGCGACCCCAGCACCACCGGCGAAGACCCTATCAGACGGTAGATCCGGATCATCCTTGCGTCGAAGACACCGGCAATATGGGTCAGGCCAAATCCTTCCATCACTTCGCCACCGCTCAGCATTATGGCACCTGCCGTGTGCGGGCTGGCATTGCGCGACAGGCAGAACCGCGTAACCTACCAGATCAGCGGGCTGCGGATAGGACTGCCGCCCGTCAGATGACCAAAGACATCGTTTACCATGACCGGGCCGGTTGTCGGCAGTATCCGCATCGAACCGCCATGGCTGCCATCGGGTTCTTCCCAGATGACATAAAGCGGGTTCAGATCGTCATACCGATCCCGTTCTTCGCCGTTTTCGTCGACATCAACATCCCACCCCAGCCGGGTCTTGAACTGATCGGCGCGGTCCAGAAACATCCCCTTGGCAAGTTTTGGAAATTTATGCAGTTCGTCAGCATATACATAACGCAACATGACTTGCTCCCCTCGTCGTCCTGTGCAGGAACGAATGGGGTACAAATCCGTGGTTAATTTCCCGTTTGGTGACCGCGCGTTGCTTAAGTGGCTGTTAGGACTCGCCGTTCTGGTTTTCCCGGCTATGCGCCTCGCGATCTTCTCGGATTCGGGCCAGTGCTTTCCGCAGCAAGGGAACGCGATTGGGGCGAAAGCTTTCATCCGAAATCGTCATGTCCTGCATCCGGTCCAGACGGAAAAACCGGAAATCCCGGCGCAGGTGGCACCAGCTCAGCAGAATGCTGGCCCGATCCATATAGACGATGCTGAGCGGATTGACGCGCCGCGTGGTGGCATCGCCTTTTGCATCGGTATAGGCGAACTCGACCGTGCGTTCATCCCACGTGGCCTGCCGCAGATCAGGGACATGAATCGTGGGCGTGGCCGGGCGGTCAAAACGTGTTGCTGTCAGCACCGCATGACTTAGCCTGTGGGACTGGCGCTGTGGCAGGCGGCCCTGCAATTTGCGCAGCGCCGCGCTGGCTGCGTCGGACAGGGCAGGGTCCCCGATCTGCTGCACTTCGCGCAGGCCAAGAACAAGGGCTTCAAGTTCATCATCGGTAAAACCGAGCGGGGGCAGGGTCGCGTCTTCGATCAGGGTGAACCCAAATCCGGCCTCTCCGTCGATGACTGCGCCAAGGCCGCGCAATGTGTCTATGTCGCGGTGAACCGTGCGGGCCGAGACACCAAGATCCTGCGCCAGTTGTGAGGACGTTCTGGGAGACGGGCCCGAGCGCAGGGCCTGCATCAGTTGGAACAGTCGGGTGGTTCGGGTCATGATGCAACTTAGCCTAAACCTGATGTCAGTTTCTGTCATCAGTCGGAGTTATGCATCTACCATCCCACTTAGGAGCGATTTTGATGCTGACCCTTCTGACCTTCCCATCCGCCTTTGGCCAATACAGCGCCAGCCCCTTTTGCGTGAAAACGGCTCTCATGCTCCAGCACTCCGGCCAGTCGTGGCAGCGGTCGGATCTGTTGGATCCCCGAAAGATTCCGCACCACAAGCTTCCGGTGTTGCGCACACCCGACCGGTTGGTGCCGGACAGTGACCTGATCCGGGACTGGCTGGAGGCGCAGGGCGCCGAATTCGACCGGGGCCTGAGCGACATTCAAAAGGCGCAATCGCGTGCTTTGGTGCGAATGGCTGAAGAGCACTTGTATTTTCAGATCGTTCTGGACCGCTGGGGCAATGACGAGGTCTGGCCGATCCTGCGAAACACGTTCTTTACCTCTGTACCGGCTTTGATCCGAAAGCCGGTTTCCAATGCCATCCGAAAATCCGTTCTGAAAGGATTGCAGGCGCAGGGGGTTGGCCGATTTTCGGTTGCTGAACGGATGGAACGAATCGAGCGGGATCTGGAATCCATCGCCGCATTTCTTTGGCAATCTCCGTTCCTGCTGGCGGAACACCCGACATCGGCGGATATGAGTGTTGGTCCAATTCTCGCGGCGATGCGGGCGACACCGTCGGACACTCCGCTGACGCGGCGGATCAAACAGGATAAACTGCTGAATAGCTATATTGACCGCATGGAACAGGCGATCCCATTGGTATGAGACCTTTTGAGAACCCGGCAGTGGCACAGGCTTTCGAGGAACTGCCCCAGGGCACTCGAAAGGGTGCCCTGATCCTGCGAGAGCTGGTCTTTGAGACCGCAAGCGATCTGGAAGCCGCGCAGCCGTTGGCTGAGGCGTTGCGCTGGGGCCAGCCTGCCTACCTGGCGCCCAAGGGATCAACGGTCCGGCTTGGTAGCCACAAGTCCGCCAGCTTCGCCCTGTTCGTGCATTGCCAGAGCCGGTTGATGGGCGATTTCACCTCGGCCTTTCCCGGTGAAGACCGGATCGATGGCAATCGGGCCGTGTTGTTCGATGACATTGACCAGATCGACGAAACCCGTCACGGTTGGCTGATCGCGCGGGCGCTGACTTATCACCTCTGACGGCGTTTGCGTTCGACCTTGCGCTTGATCTTGTCCTTCTTGCGCTTGGTACTGACCGCCTTGCGCCGGGTTGCCCGCTTTGCCGGCCCCCGTCCGCGCGGCAAGGCCTGATCGTCAATCGACAACAACTCCAGCTCCAGCCCGCCGGTCACAGGCGTCGCTTCAGTCAGACGAACAGTGACACGCTGACCTATGGCGATGATCAGGCCGGTGTCCGACCCCATCAGGGTTCCGGCCTCGCGGTCGAAATGGAAGAACTCCCGACCCAGTGAGCGCACCGGCACCAGCCCGTCCGCGCCGGTTTCATCCATCTTCACGAAGGCACCGAACCGGGCGATGCCGCTAATGCGACCGGTGAACTCATTGCCCACCCGCTCGCTGAGATAGGCGGCAAGATAGCGGTCGGTTGTGTCCCGTTCCGCCATCATCGAACGACGTTCGGTGTCCGAGATGTGGGTCGCGGTCTCTTCCAGGCGATCGATGTCATCCTCGGTCAACCCATCCTTGCCCCAGCCATGGGCCGAGATCAGCCCGCGATGCACGATCAGGTCGGAATAGCGACGGATGGGCGAAGTGAAATGCGCATAGTTCCGCAACGCCAAACCGAAGTGGCCGAAATTCTCGGGGTTGTAATACGCCTGCGCCATCGACCTGAGGGTGGTGAGGTTGATCAGCTCCGCATCCTCGGTTCCGGCAGCGGCGTTTAGCAGCGCGTTCAGGTGGCGTGTCTGCAACACTTGTCCCTTGGCCAGGTTGAGGCCCGCGGCCTGAGCCGTTTCGCGCAGGCTTTCCAGCTTTTCGGGGGCAGGTTCTTCATGCACCCGGAACAATAGCGGCTGGCGCTTGGCGATCAGCGTCTCAGCTGCCGCGACATTGGCGAGGATCATGAACTCTTCGATCAGTCTGTGTGCGTCCAGACGTTCGCGGAAGGCCACGCTCAGCACCTCGCCGGTGTCGCTGAGGACAATCTTGCGTTCGGGCAGGTCAAGTTCCAGTGGTTGCCGTACCGAGCGCGCCTTTTTCAGCGCGGTATACGCAGCATAGAGCGGTTTCAGAACCGGTTCCAACAGGGGTCCGGTACGGTCATTGGGATTACCGTCAATAGCCTCCTGCACTTCGGTGTAATTCAGCGAAGCAGCAGAGCGCATCAGGGCCCGAACGAAGCGGTGGCCGATCTTGTTGCCATCCGCGTCGATCTGCATTCGAACGGCGATACAGGCGCGCGGGACGCCTTCGTGCAGCGAACACAGATCACCCGACAAACGATCCGGCAGCATCGGCACCACACGGTCGGGGAAGTAACTGGAATTGCCGCGTTTGCGTGCCTCGCGATCCAATGCCGTACCTGGCTGCACATAAGCTGCCACGTCTGCAATCGCGACCCAGATGACATGGCCGCCAGGGTTCTTGGGATCGTCGTCGGCATGCGCATAGCAGGCGTCGTCATGGTCCCGTGCGTCCGACGGGTCGATGGTCAGCAACGGCATGTCCCGCAGGTCTTCGCGCCCTTTCAGGCCAACGGGTTTGGCCTTGTCAGCCTCGTCAATCACCTTGTCCGGAAAATCGTCCGGGATGCCGTGCTGATGGATGGCGATCAGCGACACGGCCTTGGGCGCAGACGGATCACCCAGCCGTTCCACGATCCGCGCACGGGGCAGGCCCATGCGGTTTTTTGGCCCGGCCTGCTCGGCCTCGACCAGTTCGCCGTCTTTGGCGCCCAGCACCGCGCCATCCTGAACCAGCCATTCGGTCTGGCCGGTCTTGTCGATGGGAACGATCCGCCCGCCCTCGGCCCCTTTGCGGAAGATGCCGACGATTTTGCGCGGGTTGGTTCCGATACGGCGGATCAGCCGCGCCTCGTAATTGTGGTCTTCCTCATGCACCACCGTCAGGCGGGCCAGGATGCGGTCCCCTTCGCCCAGCGCCGGATCGCTGGCGCGGGCAATGATCAGGACAATGGGTTCAACGCCTTCGCCATGCCATTCCAGCGGACGGGCAAACAGATCGCCATCAGCGTTCGGCGCCTTCACCTGCAACACACTGACGGGAGGCAGACGGTCGGGGTCGCGATAGCTGCGCTTTCGCTTTTCCAGATGCCCTTCGGCCTCTAGCTCCTTGAGGATACGCTTGAGGTCAATTCGGTCCGCGCCCTTGATGCCAAAGGCCTTGGCGATATCGCGTTTCGAGGTCAAGGTGGGGTTCGCCGAGATCCAGTCCAGGACCTCCTGCTTGGTGGGGATGCGAGTCATGAATTCGGCCTAGCACGGGGATGCGACCGCGTCATGACCAAAAAAGCAGTCGTGTGGATCAGGTTTGCAGATCTGCGACGGTATCCACGTCGTTCAGATAATCCAGCAGCACGAAGCTGCGATCGGGGATCGAGGCGAGTGTGTCCGCCAGCGCGTGTTCCGTCGACCAGCGCACGTTATTGAACAATCCGGGTGGCAGCGCCGCTACGCCTTGCGCACCAACCAGCCAGTACCCGCCATCTGTCGCAGGTCCAAATACCATTTGCGTCGCCCCCAGGGCGCGAAAGGCGCTTGCGATGTGGTTTCGGGTAATGCCCGGTATGTCGGCACCGATCAGGCAGACGGGCCCGTCCGGAGCGCTGCGTAACATCCGGGTCATGCGGACACCCAGATCGCCTTGCCCTTGCGCGACACGCGGCAAATCGGCGGGCCAGATCCGGCTGGCCAGACCCTCCCGATCGGGTGAAACCGCCAGCATGATCTGCCACCGAGGATCGCGCAGCCGCCGGATCAGAGCCCTTGCCTGATGCCGAAACCACCACGCTGCACCAACCATGCCGATATCCCGACCCAGTCGCGTCTTGACCCGACCCGGGCGTGGTTCCTTGATCATGATAATCAAAGTGCGTTGCATGGATCAGGCGAAGTAATCCCCGAGAATGCGGGTATAAATCGCCTTGAGCTGTTCGATTTGCGCGACTTCGACGCATTCGTCGACCTGATGCATGGTGCGCCCGACAAGCCCGAATTCGACCACCGGGCAATGGTTCTTGACGAAGCGCGCATCCGATGTGCCGCCGGTTGTGGACAGCTCGGGAGCGATTCCGGTTTCGGCTTCGATCGCGCGCGAAACCAGATCCGACAGGGGGCCCGGCGGCGTCAGAAAGCTTTCGCCGGAGATTTTGATGCGGGTATCGATTGTGACGCCAAACTCTTCGGCAACCCGGTCCGCTTCGGCGTGCAGCCAGTCACTCAGGTTTTGCCCGGAATGAAAGTCGTTGAAGCGGATGTTCACTGCCCCACGACATTGCGCAGGAATCACGTTCGTGGCCGGATTGCCGGTATCGATTGTGACGACCGCAAGGGTCGATGCATCGAAATGGTCCGAGCCCTGATCCAGCTCGTGGCTGGCCAGCCGATCCATCAGCCGGGCGATGGCGGGCACCGGGTTCTTCGCGCGATGAGGATAGGCCGAATGGCCCTGGACCCCACTGACAGTGAACCATGCGGTCATCGAGCCGCGCCGCCCGATCTTGATCATATCACCCATGCGGTTCGGGCAGGTGGGTTCGCCAACCAGACAGACCGACATACGTTCGTCCGCAGCGTCCATGTAATCCAGCAATGCGGTTGTGCCGTCCAGCGCATCGGCTTCCTCATCCCCGGTGATGGTCAGGATGATGGCTCCGTCCGGCGGAGTGTCCCGTACGAAATCAATGGCTGCGGCTGCAAACGCAGCGACGCCCGACTTCATGTCCGTGGCGCCCCGGCCATACATGATCCCGTCGCGTATTTCGGCCCCAAAGGGCGGCATGGTCCATGCTGCCTCATCACCTACAGGAACGACGTCGGTATGCCCGTTGAAGCCGAAGCTGCGCGCATGACCCTTGCTGCCCCAGCGCGCAAACAGATTGCTGATCCCGCCGCGATCCGCGCGGGTGCATTCAAAGCCCGCGTCCGACAGGACTTTCTGCAACAGAACCAGCGCGCCGCCTTCCTCGGGTGTGACCGATGGGCAACGGATCAGGTCTGCCGTCAATTGTACCGGGTCTGTCATCGCGGGCCTCTTGTCTGTATTGCTGGGCAGGTTCGTGCACAGATTCAACGAATTGGCCCGATTGCCAACCCCAGGGCGCAAATTTTCCACCTGTTTTGTCCACGCATGTCTGGTTGAGACGTCCGGAAAACATGGCGCTTTACCCCGCGATCACCTTGCCGCCCGGTCCAAAACTAAGCTAGAGGGCCGCGAAACAGGTATCTTGTCGATGAAACGCCTATTCTTCGCAGTGGTCTGCCAGACTTTCGCCGTTCTTGCACAGCAAAGCCAGGCGCAATCGCTTACGGTCTCGACCGTAACTCGCCCCCCGTTTTCCTATGTCGAGGACGGGGACCAGAGCGGTTTTTCCATGGACTTGCTGGAAGCCCTGTCCAGCGCGCTGGGTTGGGAGTATTCGGTCAACCGGCTTGATGCCTTTGGGGACATGCTGAATTCGGTGCAGGACGGGACAGCCGATCTTGCGATCGCCAATATCTCGATCACCGCGTCACGCGAAACGAGTATGGATTTCAGCCAGCCGATTTTCGAATCCGGTTTGCAGATCATGGTTCCGTCCGAAGCAATGCGCCGGCCATCCCTGCTGCAGGCGCTGTTGTCGCGCGAACTGTTCATAGCGATCGGGCTGGCTTTTGCGATCCTGCTGGGCGGCGGGATGCTGATGTGGAGTTTCGAACGACGTGCGCAACCCTATTTTGACCGCAAGCTGAACGAGGCATGGTTCCCGTCTTTCTGGTGGGCGTTGAATCTCGTGGTCAATGGCGGCTTCGAAGAACGCATGCCCCGGACGCCTTTTGGCCGTTTGTTGGGGGTCATTCTGGTTGTTTCTTCGCTGTTCATCGTGTCCGTTTTCACGGCCCGGATTACATCGGTCATGACAGTGGACGCGATCACCGGCAGCGTAAACTCGGTCAACGACCTCTATGGCAAGCAGGTGGGCACGATCTCGGGCTCGACCGCGGCCAACTTTCTGAACCGTCGCGAAATTGAATTTACCGGCTATCCCGGACTGGAAGAGATGCTGACATCCTTCGAGAAAGAGGAATTGGACGCGGTCGTCTTCGATGCACCGATCCTGTCCTATTACGCTGCGCATGAAGGCCGGAAAATCGCCTCGGTGACAGGCGGAATTTTCCTGCGCGAAACCTATGGGATCGCCTTTCCGACCGGCTCGCCTTTGGTCGAGGAAGTCAACCAGGCGCTGCTGTCCCTGCGTGAAGACGGCACGTATTCCGAAATCTACCGTAAATGGTTCGGGGCGCGGAACTAGGACTGTTCCGGATCCCCGAAAAACGGCGTCATCTGCGCGACGATGACCGCGTTTTCATCCAGCGCCCGTTGCATCAGAGCACGTTCGTCGGAATCGATGTCATGGCCCTGCGCCTCACGCTCGGCCAGTGTGCCATAGCCGGTAACATCCAGCGGAGCGGTATCGGCCTGTTTCAGAATCGCCACGGTTTCCCGTACCGCTTCCGCCTCGTCCACGCCGCTGGCAAAACACATCAGTGCGGCACCGGTCGCGCCCTCGGGCAGACCGTCACCTTCTTTCCGTCCGATCTGAACCAGCAGCGTATAGACCTGCTGGCGAGAGGGTTTCTTTTGCTTGTCCATATCCGGGCCTTAGCGCCGCACCCGGACATGGTCAAGTTCACGGTTGCCCGGATCAGCCAGCAACGACGTTCTGTTTCTGCACGCCCAGACCTTCGATACCCAGTTCGATTTTGTCACCGGGCTTCAGATAGGTCTGCGGTGTCTGACCCATCCCGACACCCGGCGGTGTTCCGGTGGCGATCACATCGCCCGGCTGCAGGGACATGAACTGGGAAAGGTACGAAACTACTGTCGCAACGGCGAAATGCATCGTCCGGGTCGATCCGTCCTGATAACGATGCCCGTTCACCTCAAGAAACATTGCCATGTTTTGCGGGTCCGAAACCTCGTCCCGCGTCACCAGCCACGGGCCAATCGGACCAAACGTATCCGCCGACTTGCCCTTGACCCACTGGCCCGAGCGATGCAGTTGGAAATCGCGTTCAGACAGGTCGTTGATCACGCAATAGCCCGCCACGTGGTCTAACGCTTCGGCTTCTGACACGTATTTTGCGGCTTTGCCGATAACCACGCCCAGTTCGACCTCCCAATCGGTTTTGACCGATCCGCGCGGGATCTCCACGGTGTCATTCGGCCCCATGATGGCCGAGGTTGCCTTGAAAAAGACGACTGGCTCCTGCGGCAGCTCCATACCGCTTTCGTCAGCATGGTCGGCATAGTTCAGGCCAATGCAGATGAACTTTCCGACCTGCCCGACACAGGCACCGATCCGGGTATTCGCATCGGCTTGCGGCAATTGAGCGGGGTCCAGCGCGCGGAGTTTTTGCAGGCTCTCATCGCCCAGCGTTTCGCCGGCAATGTCATCCACGACCCCCGACAGGTCCCGAATTACTCCGGTATCATCCAGAAGGCCCGGTTTTTCCTGACCGACAGGCCCAAAGCGCAGAAGTTTCATCCTGTTTCCCTCATTCTTCAGATCGTCCAGCCGCCATCGATGGCAAAGGGCTGTCCGGTGGTGTATTTGCTGGCGTCGCTGGCCAGGTAGAGTGCGAGTTCCGCGATCTCTTCGGCGGTTCCAATGCGCCCCATGGGCTGGCGCGCGATGAAATCCGTCATCGCCTGCTGATAGTCGCCGGTTTCACGCAGGCGGTCATGCAGGCTGGGGCTGTCCACAGTCCCCGGACAGATCGCGTTGCAGCGAACCCCTTGGGTGACGAAATCCGCCGCGACCGATTTGGTGAGGCCAATGACTGCCGCCTTCGAGGCGCAATAGGCAAAGCGGTTCGGCACGCCCTTGATCGACGAGGCAACCGACGACATATTGATGATCGAGCCGCCGCCGTTATCCAACATGTTCGGCAAGATCAGCCGGGTCAGCCGATACATGGCCTTGACGTTCAGGTCGAAACTGAAATCCCAGTCGCGTTCCTCGCATTCCAGAATGGACCCGTTTGCAACATAGCCCGCGCAATTGAACAGCACGTCCAGTGCCGGCAAGTCCGGGACAGCGGCCTGCACAGCACTGGCATCCGTCACATCCAGTTGCAGCGTCGTCACGCCCGCTGTTCCATCAAGCGAGGCCAACGCATCAGAGTTGATGTCGCATGCAATGACCTGCGCCCCTTCGGCGGCAAAAAGTTCGACTGACGCTCGGCCGATGCCTTGGCCTGCCGCCGTGACCAGAGCGGTTTTCCCGGCCAGTCGCGCTGGTGTTCCTTCGTTCGGCATACCGGACCTCATCCCTGTTCCGGCAGCAATTCGGCCGGGATATTCTGATAGCAAACGGGACGCAGGAAGCGCCGGATCGAAAGCGTTCCCACAGAAGTTGCACCGAAGTTGGTCGAGGCCGGGTAGGGCCCCCCGTGCACCATCGCGTCGCAAACTTCGACCCCGGTGGGGAACCCGTTGGCCAGAATACGCCCGGCCTTGCGCTCCAGCAGAGGCAGGAGCGAACCAGCATCCTGCGCGTCGCCCGCATCCATGTGAACGGTGCAGGTCAACTGGCCTTCGATTGTACGGGCGATATCGCGCATTTCGCTGATATCCTGAACGCGCACGATGATGCCGAGCGGGCCAAACACCTCTTCCTGCAATCGATGGTTCGATTGCCAGTCTTTGCCGGAAACACTGAACAGCCAAGGTCTGGCCGAGCGTGTCTCACAGCTTTCGCCCAGGATCCGGGTAACACCGTTGCAGGCCGCAACGCGATCTGACCCTTGCCGGTATGCGTTCGCGATTCCGTCGGTCAGCATGGTTTGGGCAGCAACGTCCTGCAGCGCATCTGCTGTCGCGGCTTCCAGCGCGTCCGCATCCGGGCCATCGATCACCACGGCGATGCCGGGATTTGTGCAGAACTGACCCGCGCCCATGGTGAGCGAACCGGCCCAGCCCGCACCGATATCTGCCGCGCGGGCAGCCGCCGCCTGAGGCAGGATAAACATCGGGTTGACCGACCCGAGTTCACCGAAGAACGGAATAGGCTCGTCCCGTTGCGCGCACAGATCGAACAGCGCCCGCCCCCCGGCCAGGCTGCCGGTGAAGCCAACTGCGCGGATCAATGGGTGCTGAACCAGCCGTTCGCCGACTTCACGTGCGTCACCCTGAACCAGCGAGAAGACACCCGGGTGGACCCCGCAAGCCTTGACGGCGGCGTCGATGGCCTGTGCGACGATCTCGCCAGTGCCCGGATGTGCCGGGTGCCCCTTGACGACAACCGGGCATCCGGCGGCCAGCGCCGCGGCGGTGTCACCGCCCGCAACCGAAAACGCCAGCGGGAAATTGGAGGCCCCGAATACGGCAACCGGACCCAGAGGGCGCTGTATCATCCGCAGGTCCGGGCGCGGCAGGGGCGCGCGGTCGGGCATAGCTGGGTCATGGCGCATGTCCAGATAGTCACCCTGAAGGATGTAATCGGCGAACAGGCGCAACTGTCCCACTGTCCGCCCGCGCTCTCCTTGCAGGCGGGCTGCGGGAAGGCCGGTTTCCTGGCTGCCAATTTCGGTGATTGCATCCCCCCGGGCATCGATTTCGTCGGCGACCCGGCGTAACAGCTCTGCCCGTTCGGCGCGCGAGGACCAGCCGTAGGTTGCAAACGCCTCTTCGGCGGCGTCGACGGCGGCGTCGACGTGAGATGCCGTTCCCGCCGCAAAGTCATGGGCGGGGCCTTCTGCAGGCTGCGACGCAAAGACAGTGTCCGCGCCAATCCATTCGCCAGCGATCAGGTGTTTTCCGGTGAGCATATTGTGGTTCTTTCTTACAGCAGGCCGCGCCGGGCCAGGTTTCGCATCAGATGGGACGCCCCGAAACGCCATTCGGGGCACTCAGTCGCCAGACGCACTGTGTTGGTCAGTGTGCCCAGCTTTTCACTGGCGATGGTTACAACGTCTCCCAGCTTGTGTGTAAACCCTCCTCCGGGTGTTTCTCGATCCTGCGTCGGGGCGAACAGGGTCCCGAGGAACAGCATCAGACCGTCCGGATACTGGTGATGCCGCCCGATCGTCTGGCAAACAAGATCTGCAGGATCGCGGCTGATCTGGGACATGGAGGAGCTTCCATTCAGGTTGAAACCTTCGGGACCGTTTACAGTCAGTGTCAGTTCGGCCTGTCGCACATCGTCCAGCGAGTAGTGGTCATCGAACAGCCGGATCAGCGGACCGATCGCGCAGGACGCATTGTTGTCCTTGGCCTTGCTCAGCAACAAGGCCGAGCGCCCCTCGATGTCGCGCAGATTGACGTCATTGCCCAATGTCGCACCCATGATCACGCCTTGCGAATTCACGGCAAGCACGATTTCGGGTTCTGGGTTGTTCCATTCCGAAACCGGGTGCAGGCCAATCTCGGCCCCGTACCCAACCGACGACAGGACCTGTGCCTTGGAAAAGACCTCGGCGTCGGGTCCGATGCCCACCTCAAGGTACTGGCTCCACAAACCTTCTTCGATCAGGGCTTGTTTTGCCTTTGCAGCTGCGTCCGATCCGGGGACGATATCGCTCAGTTTCTTGCCGATGCGGACACCGATCCGGTTGCGAATGCTGTCGGCACGGGCCGGGTCGCCACCGGCCTTTTCTTCGATCACGCGTTCGACCATGGAACCGGCAAAGGTGACGCCGCAGGCTTTGACGGCCTGCAGGTCACAAGGGGCAAGCCAGGCAAAGGCATCGCGGACCGGGTCCAGCACCTCACCTTTGGCAGTGCGGACATATTCCACCGCATCTTCGCGTTCGAGGACATCCCGGACCGTGGGCGCGGTTCTTGATGTGATGTCCATCAGGCTTTCGCCGCGCAAGGTGACAACGCACGGTCCAATGCCGGCCCGTTCGACACGACCCAGCCACACTCCGTCGCGGTCAAATTCAGACAGGTTCATTTCAATCCCTCAGGCTGTAGGCGCGCAGCGCATTGCCGCCCAGAATTGCCGAACGTTCTTCAGGGGTCAGACCCGAAAGCAGTATGTCGGTAACCTCGACCCAACGTTCATAGCTGCTGGCAAGAGTGCAAACCGGCCAGTCGCTGCCCCAGATCAGGCGTTCGGGTCCGAACACGTTCAGCAGATGATCAACGACGGGACGCAGGTCGCCGATGTCCCAGCCGAGCCCCGCTTCGGTCACAAGTCCGGACAGCTTGCAAAACGCATGGCTGTTGCTGGCGATTGCGGCAATGTCATCGGCCCAGTCAGATAGCTGACCGTCCCGGATTGCCGGTTTTGATGCGTGATCCACGATAACCCGCATCTGCGGGTATCTGGCCAGCAAACGGCGCAACGGCCCAAGATGCTTGGGCAAGGTCAGTGCATCAAAGGCCAGTTCGTGATCGATGAGCGCCGCAAAGGCCGGGTGCAGAGACTCCCGCAGCATCCATTCAGGATCCTCGATATCCTGAATCATCGGGCGCAAACCGACGAGGAGTGGGTTTTGTGCCAGCGCCTTAATCTGTTGTGGGGCATCGGATGCTTCGAAATCAACCCAGCCCACGACGCCTTTGACAAAGGAAGTTTTGTCCGCCAACGACAACATGAACTCTGTTTCGGCAACGGTCGGGGCAGCCTGAACCAGAACAGTGCCATCGATTCCGGCACGTTCAATCAGGGGCAGCAGATCGGTGGGCAGAAAATCCCTGTAGATCGGCCCGATCTCGGCTGTCAGCCAGCCGTAATCACCCCGATCCAGAGACCAGAAATGCTGATGAGCATCAATTCTCATCCAATCACGCCTTTTTTCAGGATGATATTGCCGTAAAGCCTGCGCTCGCCGGTCTGGACGATGACGAAAGCTTGGGATGCGCGTTCATAGAATGCAAAGCGCTCAAGGCTTTGTATTTCGACGGGGTTGTCGGCTGTCTGGTGAATGATGGATTGAAAGTCGGCCACCGCCTCGGGGACCGCCTCGGGGTTTCCCACCACCTGCATGGTCAGGGCGGGGTCAGGGACAAAATTATCCAGCGGCATGACCGAGAGAACGGCCCGAAGTATATCACCGGCCGAGGATCCATCCGCCCTCAGGCATTCGGGGCCTACGCTGGAGCCGGGAAAATTGGCGTCAGCGATAACGATGTCATCCCCGTGACCCATGGATCGCAAGGCATGTAGTAGGTCAGGGGAAAGCAGTGGATCGATGTTACGCAGCATGGGCCGTCTCCGATGGCAGGGGGGCATCCGCGCGGATCAGGCCTTCGGATTTCAGATCCGACCACAGCGAAGCGGGAATATTGCGCTCCAGCAAGGCGACATTCGCATTCACCTCGGCCGCACTGACCGCCCCGGGTACAACAGTTTTGACACATGGATGCCCAAGAACGAACTGCAGGGCGGCCGCAATCAGCGGAGTGCCGTGAGCGTCACACACGGCCTCGATTTTGCGCACTTTGTCCATGATGTCCGGTGGCGCATCCGCGTAATTGTACTTTGCTCCGGGAACCGCGCCGGTCGCCAGAATGCCCGAGTTGTAGGGACCGCCCAGAAGGATGCCGACATCGCGCTTTTCGCAGAGCGGCAGAAAGCTGTCCAGTGCCTCCTGTTCCAGCAGCGTGTATCGCCCAGCCAGAAGGAAGCCGTCGAAATCCCCCAGACCCAGCAATTTCTCGCACACCTGCCATTCATTGACCCCGGCGCCGATCGCGGCGATTTCGCCCGCCTCACGCAATTCAGCCAGTGCGCGGTAGCCGCCGCCGTCAAAAAGCTCTCGGACCTTCGCGTCGGATGCTTCCTGACTGCCCTGGCTGAACACGCAAACATCATGCACCAGAAGAATGTCGGAATTGGCGACACCGATCCGTTCGCGGCTGGCTTCGTAGGATCGCATGACACCGTCATAGGTGTAGTCGAATACGATGCGTTTCCGGGGAACATCCACGAAAGCTTCGGGTGTGACCTCGTGCGGTTCGCAGTCCACAAGAAGGCGCCCGATCTTTGTGGAAAGCTGAATGTTGTCACGTCCAAAGACCGGGATGGCCTCTCCGAAGCGCTGTTCAGACCGGCCCAGCCCGTATTGCGGGGCGGTGTCAAAGAAGCGGATCCCGGCATCGAAAGCCGCATGCAACGCGGCCTGTGCGTCGGCATCGGACACCTTGCGATAGAGGTTTCCCAATGGTGCGCCCCCGAAACCCATGCGGGTCAAAGGAACAGGGCGTGAAGTTCGGTTGTTGAGGAGTTCGGTCTGAGAAACGGTCATCCTGCCTCTCGCTCTGGGTGGGAGCTGATGTTGAACAGGTGCGGCTTTTCGCGTTCCAGAACCTCGATGCGCGGCATCAACTGTCCCAGGTGATGGCGCATCGCCTCCTGTGCGGCTTGTTCGTTGCGGTCCTGGATCGCGTCGAATATCGCGCGGTGTTCCTGCAGCGTTTCCGCAACGCGGCCCGGGGTGGGCAACAGCAGCATGCGTGCACGGCTGACCTGCAGCGAAACCGTTTGCGCCACATCCGGCAGCCGGACAAAGCCGGTAAAGGCCATCAGCAGGGCGTGAAATTCCTCGTCGGCCTGGTAGAACCCGGGGATGTCCTCATCCTCGATCAGCAGTTCCTGCAGCCGCATGTTGCGACTCAGGCGCTTGCGCTGGTCTTCGGTAAAATCGCGGGCGACCTTGGCGACGGTAGCCAGTTCAAGGGCTTCGCGCAGAAAGACGCCCTCGCGGATTTCCGACATCGAGAAATAGGATACCCGCGTCCCCGATTGCGGAACCACATCCACCAGCCCTTCGGCCGCCAGCCGGGCAATCGCCTCGGCCACGGGCGCACGCGAGACACCAAGCCGCTCACAGATCGGCGCCTTTTTCAGATTTGCGCCCGGCAGGAAATCCAAGGACAGGATAGCCTGCTTGATCGCAAGATAAACACGGTGTGCCAGCGAGCCTTCTGTCACGGCAATTTCAGGCAGCAAGGTTGCGTCGATGTCTTGAGGTCGGTTCATGATTTTCGATCTAGCATACTAACATGTTAGTTGACAAGTGTGGGTTCGCTCATTAGCAATTTGTGCAGGCAAGTGGGAAAACAATGCAAGCACAGCAGAAAAACAAGGGCCTTCAGGGCAAGACGCAGGACACCGTCAGGCTGAACCCGGATGACAATGTGGTCATTGCGCTGCGGGATCTTTCGGCTGGCGACTGCCCGACAGGAGTGCCTGCGCCTTTGCCGGGTTCAATCGGGCGCGGTCACAAGATTGCCGTGGTGCATATCCCCGCAGGAGCGAATGTCATCCGGTATGGCCAGATCATCGGGCAGGCCAAGTCAGATATTGCGCCGGGCGCGCATGTCCATGTCCACAACCTTGGGATGGGAGAGCATCAGCAGGACTATGCGCATGCGTCTGCCTGCGTGCCATTGCCCGAAATACATCGCACCCGGACCTTTCAGGGGTTTCACCGGGCGGACGGTAAAGTGGGCACGCGTAATTACATCGGCATTTTGACCACCGTAAACTGTTCCGGCTCGGTCGCGCGTTTCATTTCCGAGGCGGCCGAGAAATCGGGCCTTCTGGATGCTTACCCCAACGTCGACGGCATTGTGCCGATTGTTCATGGCACCGGTTGCGGAATGTCCGGCAAGAACGAAGGCTATGCCGCCCTGTTCCGCACATTGGCAGGCTATGCGCAGCACCCGAATTTTGGTGGCATTCTTCTGATCGGTCTGGGCTGCGAAGTCATGCAGGTGTCCGATCTTGTCGGGGGGCGTCCGATCCGGCCCGATGGCGCGCTCCGCTACATGACGATCCAGAACGAAGGCGGCACGCGCCGAACCATCGAGCGGGGCCTGGAAGAACTGCGCGGAATTGCCGAACTGGCCAATCAGGCGACCCGGCAACCCGCGCCCGTCAGTGCAATCACCGTCGGAATGCAATGCGGCGGTTCAGACGGGTATTCCGGCATCACGGCAAACCCGGCGCTTGGCTACGCCTCGGACCTGCTGGTTCGGCACGGTGGCACGACCATTCTGTCGGAGACGTCCGAAATCTACGGTGCGGAACATCTTTTGACCCGTCGTGCCGAAACCGTCGAAGTTGGAGAAAAGCTGATCGCCCGCATCCGCTGGTGGGAGGACTACACCGAACGAAACGGCGGCGAGATGGACAACAACCCCAGCCCCGGCAACAAGCGCGGCGGGCTGACGACGATTCTGGAAAAATCGCTGGGTGCGGTCGCCAAGGGCGGTACGGCGCCTCTGCGCGATGTGTACGAGTTTGGCCAGATCGTCGACAAACACGGGTTTGTTTTCATGGACAGTCCGGGGTTTGATCCCTGCTCGGTCACAGGTCAGGTGGCGTCAGGGTCGAACCTGATTGTGTTCACCACCGGGCGCGGCTCGGTTTCCGGCTATCAGCCGACACCCTGCATCAAGCTGGCCACCAATTCCGAAATGTATGCCCGCATGTCCGACGACATGGACCTGAACTGCGGCGACATCGTCACCGAGGGCGTCAGCATCGAAGCCAAGGGCGAGGAACTGTTCGAGATTCTGATCCGCGTCGCATCGGGCGAACAGACGAAAAGCGAGCAGCTTGGCTTCGGAGGGGTCGAGTTTGTTCCGTGGCAGATCGGAGCGGTGATGTGAACCGGATGCGACACGGGGACTGAGGGACAAATGGGAGGAGAAATGACGAAACTGGTCGAAATGACGGGGATTGAAAAACACTTCCCCGGCGTGCACGCGCTGAAATCCGTGCAGTTCGATCTGGTGCCCGGCGAGGTTCACGCGCTGATGGGCGAGAACGGCGCCGGGAAAAGCACGCTGATGAAAATCCTTTCAGGCATTTATCAGCGCGATGGTGGGTTATTGTCGGTCGAAGGCCGGGTCGTCAGTCCGCAATCCCCGCGTCAGGCGCAGGATCTGGGGATCGGCATTATTCATCAGGAGCTGAGCCTGATGAACGACCTGACTGTGGCGCAGAACATCTTTATCGGCCGCGAGCCGTGCAAAAGCTTTGGTCGACTGGACGATGCGGCGCTGAATGCACAGACAGCCGACATCTTTGCTTCGATGAACCTGGGGCTCGACCCAAGGGCGCTGGTCGGCGGCCTGACCATCGCCAAGCAACAGATGGTCGAGATTGCCAAGGCTCTGTCCTACCGCTCGAAAGTGCTGATCATGGATGAACCAACGGCGGCGTTGAACGATGCAGAGATTGCCGAACTCTTTGTAATCATTCGGCGCCTCAAGGCCGAAGGCGTGGGCATCGTCTATATCAGCCACAAAATGGACGAACTGAAACAGATCGCCGACAGGGTAACGGTGATGCGTGACGGCGAATATGTCGGTACGGTCGGTGCCGCCGAAACCCCGATCAGCCAGATCATCGCGATGATGGTGGGTCGCGAGGTCAAGGAAGAACCGCTGGAAGTACCCGATCTGGCCGGGGCCGAAGTTTCGCTTGAGATCAGCAACCTGTCACGGGGCGTTGAAATTCAGGATGTCAGCTTCTCGGTCCAGAAGGGTGAGATACTGGGATTTGCGGGTCTGATGGGGGCGGGCCGGACCGAGGTGGCGCGAGCCATATTTGGAGCCGACCCGAAAGACAGTGGTGAAATCCGGGTGCACGGACAATCCGTCTCGATCAGATCCCCCAGGGATGCGGTGCGGGCCGGGATCGGATACCTTTCCGAGGATCGCAAGCACTTCGGCCTCGCTACCGGCATGAACGTACGGGACAATATCGCGCTGGCTTCGATGGATCTTTTCACCGGGACAGGCGGCGTTCTGAACGACAGTGAAATCGGCACCGCCGCCAAAAGCTACATCAATCAACTGGGCATCCGGACGCCATCCGACGTTCAGGAAGTGCGGCTGTTGTCAGGGGGCAACCAGCAAAAGGTTGTCATTGCCAAATGGTTGCTGCGGGATTGCGATATTCTGATCTTTGACGAGCCGACTCGCGGCATCGATGTCGGCGCAAAATCGGAAATCTACAAGCTGCTGGAAGAGCTGGCAGAACAAGGCAAGACTATCATCGTGATCTCATCCGAACTGCCCGAGATCATGCGGCTGAGCCATCGCATCGCCGTGATGTGCGAGGGCCGGCTGACCGGCATCCTGCCCGGCGGAAAAGACACCACTCAGGAAGACATCATGCATCTGGCCACCCAACGCAAGGCGGCGATGCAGGTTACAGGGACAGTGCAATGACCACAGCAACGGATCTCGACAAGAAAAAGCCACTTGCGGGCCTGTCGGAAAGCGGCGCGTACCAGAAGCTGCTGGCCTTCGCCAGCCTGATCGCCCTGCTGATCGGCTTCTCGATCGCATCGCCCAACTTCATGCAGACCTCGAACATGATTGCCATTCTGCAGGCAACGTCGGTCAACGGAGTGTTGGCGGTGGCAGCGACATTGGTGATCATTACCGGCGGTATTGACCTGTCGGTGGGCACGCTGATGACGTTTTGCGCAGTCATCGCGGGTGTGGTTTTGACTTATCTGGGCATGCCATTGCTGCTGGGTGTGGCTGCGGCCATCGCGGCCGGTGCGTTTTGCGGGCTGTGCTCGGGCACATTCGTGGCGAAGATGAAAATCCCGCCCTTCATCGCCACGCTGGGTATGATGCTGATCCTGAAGGGTCTGTCACTGGTGATTTCCGGCACGCGGCCGATCTATTTCAATGACACACCTGGTTTCGACCAGATCTCGCGCGGGTCGCTGATCGGTGAGGTCATTCCGGCGCTGCCGATCCCCAACGGCGTACTGATCCTGTTTCTCGTGGCCATCGCCGCCTCGTACATCTTGGGGCGCACCGTTCTGGGCCGTTATACTTTTGCGCTGGGCTCGAACGAAGAGGCAGTGCGCCTGTCCGGTGTAAACACCGACATGTGGAAAGTGCGCATCTATGCGCTGGCCGGTGCGATCTGCGGCATTGCGGGAATCCTGATCGCCTCGCGGCTGAATTCGGCGCAACCGGCATTGGGTCTTGGGTACGAGCTGGAGGCGATTGCAGCCGTGGTGATCGGCGGCACATCCCTGTCCGGCGGGCGCGGCACCATCCTGGGCACGCTGATCGGCGCACTGATCATGGCGGTTCTGACCAATGGTCTGCGGGTGCTGTCGGTCGCGCAGGAATGGCAGACCGTCGTGACCGGAGCAATCATCATCCTTGCCGTCTATGCCGACATGGCCCGGCGCAAGAAAACCGGCTGATCATTCCAAAAAACGAAAAAACGACCAACTGGAGGAGAAAATCATGTTTACACGTCGTTTCATTCTGGGGGCGCTCAGTGCTGCCAGCCTTTCCGTTCCGGCCTCGATGGCCGTGGCCGAGGAGGTCTATATCCCGCTGGTGTCCAAAGGGTTCCAGCACCAGTTCTGGCAGGCCGTGAAGGCCGGTGCCGAGCAAGCGGCGAACGAATACAATGTCACCATCACGTTCGAAGGGCCTGACAACGAAACCATGGTGGATCGCCAGATCGATATGCTGGCCGCTGCGCTGGCCAACAACCCCAAGGCCATCGGCTTTGCCGCGCTGGACAGCCAGGCGGCGATCCCGCTGCTGAAACAAGCCAATGACAAGGGCATTCCGATCATCGCATTCGACAGCGGGGTAGACAGTGACATTCCGGTGTCCACTGCGACCACAGACAATCTGGCTGCTGCGGGTCTGGCCGCTGACAAGATGGCTGAAATGCTGGGTGGCAAAGGAAAGGTTGCCGTCGTGGCCCATGACCAGACCAGCCGCACGGGCATCGACCGTCGCGATGGGTTCGTCAATCGCATTGCCGAGAAGTATCCCGATATCGAGGTCGTAACCGTTCAGTACGGACAGGGCGACCATCTGAAATCCACCGAGGTGACAAAGGCGATCCTGACAGCCAATCCAGATCTGAACGGCATTTTCGGAACCAACGAAGGATCGGCGATTGGCGTTGTGAACGGTGTGCAGGAACTAGGCACCGAAGGTCTGGTCATTATTGGCTATGACAGCGGCAAAGCCCAGAAGGACGCGATCAAGAGCGGCCTGATGGCAGGGGCCATTACCCAGAACCCGGTCGGTATCGGATACGAAACGGTAAAGGCGGCGGTGGCCGCGTCAAAGGGTGAAAGTGTACCAGCCCTGATTGATACCGGGTTCTACTACTATGACGCGTCCAATATGGAAGATCCGGCAATCGCCGCCGTATTGTACGACTAAGTCTAAACGCCCCAAAAAAAGCCCGCCGTTCGGTGGGCTTTTTACTTCGATGGCAACACACCGAATTGACACCAAGGCTCAGGAGAATCTGCGCATCGAGTGATCCCAGCGCGGTGCGTTTCAATATTGAGTTTGATGTGGATTGTTTCGGCTACGTGCTATCGGGGTCGGCAACCTCAGACCCAAAAGTTGATCGACGAATATTGCAACGAAACGAAACCGGACGTGGATGCGATTGATCGATTGCCCGAGAGACCTGTCGTGCCGCCGGGCGGATACCGTCCCAAAGCCGCATGGTCTCAGTCCAGAAACAGATAGTCCAACTGCATGACCGACCGCGCCTTTTCTCGCGAAATCCTCAGAAACGCGGCGATCGCCGCTTCGTTTTCTTCGCGTTCGGCGGATTCGCGAAGGCGAAAATGGCCCTCAAGCCCTGCACCGCGGATCAGTTCGGATTCGTAAGCCAATGAGTTTCTGAGCGCGGGCAACAGGTGGGCGACCCGCTGCGTCGGCGTGTTTTCCCCGGCCAGTCCGACACGGCGTGCGTGGCCGATCAGGTACTCATCCGAGTAATCGCATTCGATCTCCAGAACATGCGTCCGGGCCTGATCCGCACAAAAATCCTGAATGATCTCAAGGTTTGCAGGGTCCACGCAAAGGACCAGCCTGTCAGTTTCAAAACATTCGAAAAGCATGCGCACCACGGCGCGCCGATGACGTCCCCGTTTGACCAGGGTGGTTTCAATACCTCCCAGGTCCGGCAATGGCGAATCCTGTTCGTTGAACAGGTATTCAACGCAGGGAATGTCTGTTTCCGACATGATCTGATCGACCAGTCGCTTGGCGACGTGCCACTTCTTGCAGGCGATCAGGTAGATTTCGCGTCCGGGATCCAGCGTGTTTCCAGCTTCCCAAAAACGCGGGGCATAACGCCGGCCAACCCGCCCGCGCCCGGCCAGAAAGTCATAGAGGCTGCGCCCTTCATTCGAAATCTGGAAGTCAATGCCGTCGCTGGCGTAGAGTTTGCCCAGTCTTTCCTTGAGCTCAAGCGCTTCGGGGCTGATCTTGCGAGCGAACAGATAATCCTGACCAAGCAGCATGTCAAAATGGTCGTTATAGAACGTCACCGGCGTGCCGTAATCCGAGAACATCAGAAAAGTCAGCGTCCGGTTCTCGATTTCCTGTCTTGGGATCAGATGGCGGACAAGCGTTTGAAAAAAGGTCTCGTCGGGAATCCAGGTTGTCGCGAAGAACCGGACGACATCTCGTCGCTGGCGCAGGAAATCCAGGATCTTTTCCACGGTCTGGCGTCGCAGACACCACCATTGGCTACCGATCATGACCTGCAGGTCTTGCGGTATTTCACGGGTCAGGCCCATACGTTTTTGTATTTCGTATGACGCATAGAACCGCCCGCTTTGCGTACGTTCATTGAAATAGTGTCGATAGATCAGCCGGTCCTCCTTCATGCCGGTCTTGATCCAGTTGCTTTCGAAAAAGTCGTGGCTTTCGATGAAATCCAAATCGTTGCGGTCCAGGAAATCGTGAACGTATTCGGCTGTCTTGATCGCCATGCAGTCGCCTGACAGCATGTAGAAGTGCGTTGCGCGCGGAAAACTTTCGACCGCTGCCGAAAGCGCGTGGAGCGTTGCCTGAACCAGCGACCAGGCACCCCAGCCGCATTTGATCCGTTTGACCGCGAATGCGACGTACGGGTTGTCCTTCAGGGCCGTTTGTATTCTGGTGTAATCTTCAGCCTTTGCACGCGCATCGAAATGGATCGCCATGCAGTCACCGGACGCAGTCAGTTGCCGGGCCTGCGCGATGATCGCGTCGGGGTCTTTGTGGCACAGCAAAATATAGGCAATCTTTGCCATCTGAGTTACGCGATTTCCGTTTCTGCCTGTTCGCAACCGTGATACTGAGGATGAGCGATTGAATAAACAGAATTTTTTTGCTTCTTTGGGGTCCAAAGCCGACGCGTCAATCTGAGACCCGATCGGATAAGGAGGCACAGCAGATGGGTTTTCCCGGCACCTGGATGACCGAAAGCGAAAGCATGGTTTACCGTGTTGTGCCCAAATGTGCCTGCTCGACCATCGGGCAGATCATGTATTATTCCGATCATGGCAGGTTCTTTGATGGCGACATACATGATGCCAAAGATGGCATGCATAAATGGGCTTTTGGCCCGAGTCAGGACCCGATTTCAACCAATGTCCGCTCGCATGCGTCTTATTCCTTTACCTGCGTGCGCAACCCGTACACCCGCGTTCTGAGCTCGTTTTTCGACAAGATCTGCGGCATTCAGCGCAATGGGAAACGGTATCGCGGCAACCTTGTGCCGACGCTGGTTTACAATTACGGCATCGAGGTTGGCGGCGACGACGGCAAGGGAGAGTTCGACCAGATCGCCAGCTTTCGCCGGTTCCTGCTTTTTGCGCGTGATACGATTCGCTGGCGGCGCCCGATGGATCCGGACATTCACTGGTCGGCGATGTCCGGGCATGTCTCGACCTTCATCGTGAATGGCGGGCGGTATGACCGGATTTTCTGGACCGAACGTTTCAACGACGGGATGCAGGATGTTCTGGATCACATCCAGACCCCTCACGCCATAGCATTGTCGGATATTCCGCGGTTCAACGAATCCGAAGGACACGGGCCCAAGCGCGCGCATCCGGTCGAGGCTTATTTCGACGACCTGTCGATGCATCTGGTCTATGAGATCTACAAACAGGATTTCGATCTATTCAAATACGATTTCGAAAACCCGGCAAACAAGATGCCGATCGGTGAAATCGATCTGGACGAGGTTCACGCCAAACTTGGTGATTGACCAAACCGCAAACGCTCCTGCCCATCGTCAGTGCTTCTTGCGAAACACCTCCTTTG
The DNA here is from genome assembly GCF_059610965.1 of Ruegeria sp. CDSB136. NCBI lineage: Bacteria > Pseudomonadati > Pseudomonadota > Alphaproteobacteria > Rhodobacterales > Roseobacteraceae > Ruegeria > Ruegeria sp. CDSB136. Next base: position 112,534 of record NZ_JBXWOP010000009.1, on the reverse strand, counting down.
GTTGGGCCCGGCGCCGCGCAATGCGCGGCGCCGGGCCCAAGTCCGAACGTGGCATCGGCAAGGCCGATGGTGCGATTGGGCGCGGGAGCTTTTGTAAAGTAGGCAGACCCGCCGGTTCTTCGCGAAAAGAACCGGTCCGTTTCGGGGTCAAACCTGGCGAACGGCCCCTTTGGCTGCACTGGTGGTCAGTTTCGCGTAGGCTTTCAGCGCGGTTGAAACTTTGCGCTTGCGCGGCTGCGTGGGCACCCAGCCTTTCTCGTCCTGTTCCTCGCGACGGGCGGCAAGTTCTTCGTCCGACACGGCCAGATGGATGGAGCGGTTTGGAATGTCGATCTCGATTGTATCGCCGTTCTGCACCAGGCCGATCTCGCCGCCCTCGGCGGCTTCAGGCGAGACGTGACCGATGGACAACCCCGACGTGCCGCCCGAGAAGCGCCCGTCTGTCAGCAATGCGCAGGCTTTACCCAGACCTTTGGATTTCAGATACGAAGTCGGGTAGAGCATTTCCTGCATCCCCGGCCCGCCGCGCGGACCTTCGTAGCGGATGACCACCACGTCACCTTCCTTGACCTTGCCGGTGAGGATATCGTTCACCGCCTGATCCTGGCTTTCGCAGACATAGGCCGACCCGGTGAACTTCAGGATGTCTGCATCCACCCCGGCAGTTTTCACGATGCAGCCGTCGCGCGCGATGTTTCCGAACAGAACCGCCAGACCGCCGTCCTGGCTGAACGCATGTTCTTTCGAGCGGATCACCCCACCTTCGCGGTCGGTGTCCAGCTCCTTGTAACGGTTCGACTGGCTGAATGCCTGGGTGGTGCGCACGCCACCGGGGGCCGCCTTGAACAGCTCCTGCGCCTTGGGGTTGTTGGCGATCTTGATGTCCCAATTGGCAATCGCTTCACCCATTGTGGCGGAATGGACCGTGCTGCATTCTTCGTGCAACAGGCCTGCACGGCTCAACTCGCCCAGGATCGAGAAGATGCCACCGGCGCGGTGAACGTCTTCCATATGCACATTCTCGGTGTTGGGCGCGACCTTGCACAAACACGGCACCTTGCGGCTGAGGCGATCCATGTCGGACATGGTGAAATGCACCTCACCCTCGTGCGCGATGGCCAGCAGGTGCAGAACGGTGTTGGTGGACCCGCCCATCGCGATATCCAGGCTCATGGCATTTTCGAACGCATCAAAGGTCGCGATCTCACGCGGCAAAAAGCCTTTCTCGTCCAGATCGTAATGCCGCTTGGTGATCTCGACGATGCGGCGGCCGGCTTCCAGGAACAGATCCTTGCGATCCGCATGGGTCGCCAGGGTCGAGCCATTGCCCGGCAGCGCCAGACCCAGCGCCTCGGCCAGACAATTCATCGAGTTCGCGGTGAACATGCCCGAACACGACCCGCAGGTCGGGCAGGCGTTTTCCTCGATGTGCTGAACCTGTTCGTCGGTGTACTTGTCGTCCGCGGCGGCAACCATCGCGTCCACGAGGTCGATTTTCTTGACGTCCAGATCCGCGATGTCGATCTTGCCGGCCTCCATCGGTCCACCTGAGACAAAGATCGCCGGGATGTTCAGGCGCATCGCAGCCATCAGCATGCCGGGGGTGATCTTGTCGCAGTTCGAGATGCAGACCATCGCATCTGCACAATGGGCGTTAACCATGTATTCAACCGAATCCGCGATCACCTCGCGCGAGGGCAGCGAATAGAGCATGCCGTCATGGCCCATTGCGATGCCGTCATCCACAGCGATGGTGTTGAATTCTTTGGCGACGCCGCCTGCGGCCTCGACCTCGCGCGCAACCATCTGGCCCAGATCCTTCAGGTGCACATGCCCGGGCACGAATTGGGTGAACGAATTGACGATGGCGATGATCGGTTTGCCAAAATCGTCATCCTCCATGCCAGTGGCGCGCCACAAGCCGCGTGCGCCCGCCATGTTGCGGCCATGAGTGGAGGTTCTGGATCGGTACAATGGCATGATGCTGTTTCCCTGTTGCCTCGGGTTGCATAGATCGGGTTTCGTGCGTTATAGCGCACGTATCACATGTGCGCTATAACGCACAAGAGGATTCGCGGGACGCTGACATGAACTCTGACGATATTACACTGAAGCTGAGGGATGTGCGCGCAGCATCCGGCCTCAGCCTGTCCAAAGTGGCCGAAATGACAGGCGTCAGCAAAGCAATGTTGGGTCAGATCGAACGCGGTGAATCCAGCCCGACGATCGCTACGCTCTGGAAAATCGCCAAAGGGTTTCAAGTGCCGCTGAGTGCTCTGATCGACACGGCGATCGGCGATCCATCCGTCTTTCAGACGGTCACGTTTCCCGGCAGTATAGAGGTCAAGATCGTGTTCCCTTTCGATCCCGCATTGGGGGCTGAGACATTCCACGTCAATCTGAACCCGAACCAGAGCCACGAATCGCCTGCACACGCGGTTGGTGTTACCGAGGAAGTCTTTGTTCTGGGCGGAACACTTGAAATTCTGCGTGGTGAGGAATGGGTGCCCTTACATGCCGGACAGGGATTGCGCTTTGCAGCCGACGTGCCTCATGGGTATCGCGCGGGGGCGCAGGGTGCTGCGTTTTTGAATATGCACCATTACGGACAGCTCTCTGACAATTCTGAAAACGGCATGGCTCATTGATGACCGATATTCTGAACACCCTCACGATCGTGGATGCAATCGGTTCGTTTGGCGCTTTGATCGTGGTCGCCGCGTATTTCGCAACGCAAATGCGAATGATGAATTCCGACGATCTGGCCTTTCCGGTGATCAACCTTCTGGGCTCGGTGCTGATCGTCTATTCTCTGGTGCACAATTTCAATCTGGCTTCGATGCTGATCGAAGGGTTCTGGGTTTTGATCAGTTTCATCGGAATTATTCAGCATTTTCGCCTGCGCAGCGCGGCAGAATAGCCCTATCCAGCCTTGAACCCCTATGCTGCCGGGTATAGGGAAAAATCAAGCTCGCTCAGGGGAGGCATTGATGCAGGACGATCCGAAAACCCTCGTATCTACCGAATGGCTGGCCGCACATATCAAGGACCCGGATCTGCGGATTCTGGACGGGTCGTGGTATTTGCCTTCGCAAAACCGCGATGCCCGGGCTGAATATGACGCGGGTCACATTCCCGGGGCGCGGTTCTTCGATATCGACGAGATTTCAGACCACCGTTCGGACCTGCCGCACATGGCCCCTCCGGTCGAGAAATTCATGTCGCGCCTGCGGGCGATGGGCGTGGGTGATGGTCATCAGGTCGTCGTCTACGACGGGGCCGGTCTGATGTCCGCAGCCCGGGTCTGGTGGCTGTTCCGGCTTATGGGTCAGGAAAACATCGCCATTCTGGATGGGGGATTGCCGAAATGGAACGCGGAAGGGCGCGAGCTCGAGGATCTGCCGCCAGTCATCCGCGACCGCCACATGACAGTCCGGGTGCAGAACCATTTGGTTCGGGACGTCACGCAAGTGTCTGCGGCAGCGAAACTGGCAGATCACGAGATCATTGATGCCCGTTCTGCCGCCCGTTTCGCCGGAACTGAGGTCGAGCCGCGGGAAGGCCTGCGTTCCGGTCATATTCCGGGGTCGCGCAATGTCCCGTTTGGCCAGTTGTTGAACGCCAATGGCACAATGAAATCGCCTGAGGATTGCCGTGCCGTTTTCGAGGCTGCCGGCGTTGATCTGTCGAAACCGGCGATCACGTCCTGCGGATCTGGCGTTACCGCTGCAATCCTCAGCCTTGCGCTTGAACGCATGGGCAAGAAAGATCACTCGCTTTATGACGGCTCCTGGGCTGAATGGGGCGCCTTCCCGACCCTTCCCGTCGCAACCGGAGAGAACTGATGTTCGAATTCCTCAAGCCGCAGCCTGCGGATAAAATCCTGATGCTGATGCAGATGTACCGCGAGGACCCGCGTGATCAGAAGATTGATCTGGGCGTGGGCGTCTACAAAAATGCCGAGGGTGTGACGCCGGTGATGCGCTCGGTCAAGGCCGCCGAGCAGCGCATACTGGAAGAGCAGGAATCCAAAGCCTATACAGGGCTGGCCGGCGATCCGGCCTTTGCAGATGTGATGATCGGCCTGATCTTGGGCACGTCCGTACCGCGGGGAAACATTGCAGCTGTTGCGACCCCTGGCGGGACCGGTGCCTGCCGACAGGCGTTCGAATTGATCCGCATGGCCAACCCCTCGGCGCGCGTCTTCGTGTCGAACCCGACATGGCCGAACCACCTGTCCATTCTGAATTATCTGGGCATGGAGACGGTTCAGTATCGATATTTCGACGGCGATACCCGCGGCGTTGATTTCGACGGCATGATCGAGGATCTGAAAACCGCCAATGCGGGCGACGTCGTTCTGCTGCATGGTTGCTGCCACAACCCGACCGGCGCCAATCTGAACATGGTGCAGTGGCAGGACGTCGTAAACCTGATCAACGAGCGTGGTTTGGTGGCGATGATCGACATTGCTTACCAGGGGTTTGGCGACGGTCTGGAAGAAGACGCGCAGGCGGTCCGGTTGGTGGCGTCATCGGTCAAGGAATGCCTGATCGCGGCGTCCTGTTCCAAGAACTTCGGTGTCTATCGCGAGCGTACCGGCCTGTTGATGGCCGTCAGCGCGGACGCGGGGCAGACGGCTTTGAACCAAGCCACTCTGGCCTTCCTGAATCGCCAGAACTATTCCTTCCCGCCCGATCACGGTGCGCGGGTTGTGACGACCATCCTGATGGACGAAGCGCTGCGTGCTGAATGGCAGGCCGAACTGGAAGAAACCCGTTTGTCCATGCTGGGATTGCGCAAGCAACTGGCGGACGAGCTGCAACGCCTGAGCGGATCGGACCGGTTCGGTTTCATCGCTCAGCACCGCGGCATGTTCTCGCGCCTCGGCGCCTCGCCGGAACTGGTTGAAAAACTGCGGACCGACCATGGAATCTACATGGTTGGTGACAGCCGTCTGAATATCGCAGGACTGAATGCAAAAACCGTGCCGATTCTGGCCAAGGCGATTGTCGACGTTGGAGCTTGAGTTCGCTTGGTTTCAATAAGAAAACCCGGGCAGAACTGCCCGGGTTTTTTTGTTCCGTCTTGCAGCTTAGCCTTTGGAGAATTCCGGATAGGCTTCCATACCCAACTCGCCCATGTCGAGCCCGTTGATCTCTTCTTCTTCGCCAACCCGCAGGCCGACCGTGGCCTTGAGAACCGAGAAGAGGACATAGCTGACCACGAAGACGAAGATGCCGATGGCGGCAAAGCCGATGATCTGGGTCACAAAGCTGGCGTCGCTGTTGGTCCATGCCACGATGAACGTTCCCCAGAAGCCTGCGATCAGGTGAACCGGGATTGCGCCGACCACGTCGTCGATCTTCATGCGGTCCAGCATCGGGACGGTGAGGACGACGATGACGCCACCGATTGCGCCGATGATCAGTGCCTGGAACAGCGACGGGGCCAGCGGTTCGGCGGTGATCGACACCAGACCAGCCAGCGCGCCGTTCAGTACCATCGTCAGATCGACCTTGCCATACATCAGTTGCGTCAGGATCAGCGTGGCGACGGCACCCGCTGCAGCAGCCATGTTGGTGTTGGCAAAGATACGGCTGATGTCGGCCATGTCTCCAATGGTGCCCATTGCCAGCTGCGAACCACCGTTGAAGCCGAACCAACCCAGCCAAAGGATGAACGTGCCCAAAGTGGCCAGCGCCAGGTTCGAACCGGGGATCGGAACCACTTTGCCGTCCTTGTTGTACTTGCCGATACGCGGGCCCAGCACGATGGCGCCTGCGAGCGCGGCAAAACCACCTGCGGCATGGACCAGAGTCGAGCCAGCGAAGTCACTGAAGCCCATCTCGGACAGCCAACCGCCGCCCCACTGCCAGGATGCTTCGATCGGGTAGATGATGCCGGTCAGCACGATCACAAAGGCGAAGAACGGCCACAGTTTGACACGTTCCGCCATGGTGCCCGAGACAATCGACGCAGTGGTGGCGCAGAACATCAGCTGGAAGAAGAAGTCCGAACCGACGGAGGCATAGGACAGGTCGGTCTCAACTCCGGCAAGACCGACGGGTTCTAGCGATGTTGGCGAGAACGCGCCAAGAACGCCTGTAATGGTCCAGCCATCACCCGGATACATCAGGTTGAAGCCGACCAGCCAGTACATGATGGCGGCAAACGAAAACAGGCCCATGTTCTTGATCAGCTGCATCGCAACGTTCTTGGAGCGCACCAGACCGGCCTCGAGCATGGCAAAGCCAGCGGCCATCCAGAACACCAGGAACCCGCCAACCAGAAACAGCAGCGAGGTCAGGATGTATTGCGTGTGCTGCGCGGTCTCGCCAGCGGCGGCCTCTTGCGCAAGGCCCATCTGCGGCAGCACGACAAGCGCGGCAGCAGGGATGAGAGATTTCATCAGGTTCATGTGACTTCCTCGAATGACTATGAGTGGGGACGCCTTACAGCGCCTCTTCGTTGGTTTCCCCGGTCCGCACGCGCAGGGCCTGCTCGACATCGAGGACGAAAACCTTGCCATCGCCGATCTTGCCGGTTTTGGCTGTTTTGGTGATGGTTTCGACGATCTGGTCGGTCATCGTGGCGGGAACCACGATTTCCAGTTTGATCTTGGGCACGAAGTTCACCGCGTACTCGGCGCCGCGATAGATTTCCGTGTGGCCCGACTGCGAACCAAAGCCCTTGATCTCGGTTACCATCATGCCGCGCACGCCCGCTTCGGTCAGTGCCTCGCGCACCTCCTCAAGCTTGAACGGCTTGATTGTCGCAATGATCAGTTTCACGTCTTTCCCCTCTGCTTCCCGGGCAGGCCGGTTTGTTTGCACCTGCAGAAAAAGAGCCTGAGCGGGCGTCATAGGAAACGGTCTGACAGCCCGGACGCGAGGGAAATCAGGGCAAAGTTGCACATTTTTTGCACAAAATTTCCGACATGTTTAAATTTTAAGCGAATCTGAGAGGGAAATTACCGGAATTTCACACCTCTACATGACCGCGTTGCCAAGGTAAGGTGACGCAAAAGCACAATCGGGCAGAGTTTGAGCATGACTGAGTCCAAGCGCCGAAAGCCGCCACTGGTCGCAGAAAAAAGGTATCCGTCGAAGGGCCGCAAGCCCACGGCGACCAAGCGGGCTGCAAAACCCGCTGGCAAGAAATCAAACGCCCGAAAGACGGCGACGCGCAGGACTGGGCGAAAGAAAACCCGGCGCACCGGCGGTGGTGGCGGCGTGTTCCGTCGCATGTTCCGGTGGGTTTTCCGCCTGCTCTGGGGGCTGACGTGGCGTGTCGGCGCAATCGTCGGGCTGTTGCTGATGTTGGCCGTCGGCGTGGTTTATTCTACGCTTCCGGATGTTGATGCGCTGCTGGACGGTCGTGCGCGTGGTTCGGTCACGCTGCTGGATCGCAACGGCAAAGTCTTTGCCTGGCGCGGTGATCAGTTTGGCGGGGTGATAACGGCCAGAACTGTCTCGCCCCATCTCAAAAACGCCGTTGTGGCGACCGAGGACAAGCGGTTCTATCGCCATTTCGGTGTCAGCCCACGGGGTGTGGCCAGCGCGGTTCGCATCAATCTGAGTGAAGGGCGCGGTCCCTTGTCGGGCCACGGTGGGTCGACCATCACGCAGCAGACGGCCAAGCTGTTGTGTCTGGGTGTGCCTTATGTGCCAAGCGAATGGGAATCAGAGGCCGCATATGAAGCTGATTGCCGGCAGGGGTCACTCTGGCGCAAGGCCAAGGAAGCCATCTACGCGATGGCGATGGAGGTCAAATACTCCAAGGATGAGATTCTCACGATCTATCTGAACCGCGCTTTCCTTGGCGCCGGTGCGCGCGGGTTTGAGGCCGCAAGTCAGCGGTACTTCGGGATATCGGCGGCCGAGGTCAATCCGTCCCAGGCTGCGATGCTGGCCGGGTTGCTGGTCGCCCCGACGCGGTTTGCACCCACCAACGATCTCCAACGCTCGCAGGACCGGGCACGGCTTGTGGTCGGGTTGATGGAGGCGCAGGGCTACCTGACAGCCTCTCAGGCATCTGCAGCGCGAAATAACCCGGCAGAGCTTTCCGAAGCCGCCGCCGCGCGGGCAGGTGGGTACTTCGCCGACTGGGTCATGGCCAGCGGGCCCGAGTTCTTTACGCGCAATACGACCGAGGACGTGGTAATCCGCACCACCCTGGATCAGCGCCTGCAGAAATCGGCTGAAGAGGCGCTGCAGTACATTTTTCAGGAAAAAGTGCGCGACGGGTCCAAGGCGCAAGCCGCGATCATTGTGATGTCCGCCGATGGCGCCGTGCGCGCGATGGTCGGTGGTCGCAAGACCCGTGTATCGGGCGCGTTCAACCGGGCGACCCAGGCGCTGCGCCAGACCGGTTCCTCGTTCAAGCCCTTCGTTTATGCTACGGCGCTGGAACTGGGGTATTCCCCATTGGATATCGTCGTGGACGAGCCCTACTGCATCGACATTCCCGGTTCCGGGCAGTGGTGCCCCAAGAACTATACCAAGAAGTATTATGGCCGGGTCACGCTGGCGGATGCGCTGAAGAATTCTCTGAATATACCAGCAGTGAAAGTCGCCGAGATTTCCGGGCTGGAAAACGTTCGCACGGTTGCCAGCGGTTTCGGTATCGCCAGCGATCTTGCGCAGGGCCCTGCACTGGCGCTGGGCGCGTCGGAAAGCACGCTGATCGAGATGACGGGAGCATATGCCGGCATCCTGAACGGTGGCTCGGCAGTTGAACCGTACGGTCTGACGGAACTCAAGCTGCTGGGCGATGAAACGCCGGTGATGGTAACGACGACAGGGATTGGTGAGCGTGTGATCCGCGATGACGCGGCCCGGCAACTGACCTGGATGATGGAGCGTGTCGTTTCCGAAGGCACCGGCCAACGCGCGAAGCTGCCGGGTTGGCAGGTGGCAGGAAAGACCGGCACGACGCAGGCGGCCCGCGATGCGTGGTTCATTGGCTTTACGGCGGACTATGTGGCGGGTGTCTGGATGGGTTATGACGACAACACGCCGTTGTCCGGAGTGACAGGTGGCGGTCTGCCCGCAGAGATATGGAGGGAAACCATGCTGCGCGTGACCGAGGGGATGACGCCCACGCCATTGCCGATGATGCTGCCGGAGCAACCCAAGCAGGTGGCAAAACCCAGAAATCCCAAACGCAAACCCGGTGGTTTTGCCAAAGCGGTGGATAACTTGCTGAAGGATATTTTTGGCGGGAACTGACCCGCGCCAAAAAAAGGGGAAGGCGGCGACCTGCGCGCCGCCTTCGGTGTTTTTCAGACGCTGGCGTCCAGCGCGGCCAGAATGGCGTCGCCCATTTCGGTGGTCGAGACCGGCTCGACCCCTTTTTCGGCCAGCAGATCGGCTGTGCGCACGCCGTCGGCCAGAACTTTCTCGATCGCGGCTTCAAGGCGGTCGGCCTCGGCGCCCTGATCAAAGCTGTAGCGCAGCGCCATGGCAAAGCTGAGGATACAGGCAATCGGGTTGGCTTTGCCCTGACCGGTGATGTCCGGGGCTGACCCATGCACTGGTTCATACATCGCCTTGGGGCGGCCATTCGCCATCGGCGCGCCAAGGCTGGCCGACGGCAGCATCCCCAGCGAACCGGTCAGCATCGCGGCGCAATCGGACAGCACGTCGCCGAACAGGTTGTCGGTTACGATTACATCGAACTGCTTGGGTGCGCGAACCAACTGCATCGCACCGTTGTCGGCATACATATGGCTCAGTTCGACTTCGGGGTATTCCTGGCCGACGCGAGTCACGACCTCGCGCCACAGGATGCCCGATTCCATCACGTTGGCTTTCTCCATCGAGCACAGTTTCTTGTTCCGGCGCATGGCCAGCTCAAAGGCCGAACGTGCGGCGCGTTCGATTTCGGATTCGGTATAGCGCTGGGTGTTGATGCCCACACGCTCGTTGCCTTCTTCGAAAATGCCGCGCGGCTCGCCGAAGTAGACGCCCGAGGTCAGCTCGCGCACGATCATGATGTCGAGGCCTGCGACCACGTCCTTTTTCAGCGATGAGAAATCCGCCAATGCGTCAAAGCATTGTGCCGGGCGCAGGTTGGAATACAGGTCCATCTCCTTGCGCAGGCGCAGCAGACCGCGTTCGGGTTTCAGGCTGAAGTCCAGATCATCGTATTTCGGACCACCCACGGCACCCAGAAGAACTGCGTCGACCTCCTGCGCCTTGGCCATAGTCTCATCCGACAGGGGCTTGCCGTGCGCATCATAGGCCGCGCCGCCGACCAGATCCTCGCTCACGTCAAAGTGAAGGCCGCGGTTTTCGCCGAACCAGTCGATGATTCTGCGCACTTCGGCCATAACTTCCGGGCCAATTCCGTCTCCGGGCAGGATGAGGAGCGAGGGGTTGGACATGAAGGGTCTCCTTGCGTTTTGTCGCAATGGCCCTAGCGTCTGCGCCGCATCGGGTCAATGAGACGAACCCGCCAAATCAGAAGGAAAACACATGTTGATACCGGGAAACGCCGTTCCTGATCTGAAAATCCAGACCGTGGGGCAGGGAACGTTCGATCTGGAAGCCGACAAGGGCGAAAACGGGACACTGGTGATTCAGTATCGCGGTTTGCATTGCCCGATCTGTATCCGGCAGATGGGCGAGGTGGAAGCTGCGCTGGATGACTTCGCTGCGCTTGGTGTCGAAGTGATCATGCTGAGCACAGACACGGCCGAGCGGGCGGCTGAAACTGTTGGAAAAGCAGGCACCTCGCGGCTAAGGGTCGGGCACAGCCTGCCGCTGCCTGCGGCACGAGATGACTGGGGTTTGTATATGTCAAAAGGGCGCGAAGGCACCGCCGAGGCCGCATTTTTCGCCGAGCCCGGGCATTTCTATATTGCCCCGGACCGGACGCTGTATTTCGCATGGCTGCAATCGACCCCATTTGGCCGGCCGTCGGTTTCGGACATGAAAGGCGGTATCAAATACGCGCTCGACAACAGCTATCCGCCGCGCGGTACCTACACAGGGGCGCTCTGATCGCTTACAGGCTGGCCCGCAAACCTTCGGCCAACAGGTCCCAGACCCTGCGAATGCGCGGTGTCTGTCGCATCGCCTGAGGGGCGGCCAGCCACACCGGCAATACCGGAATCTCCACGTCCAGCGGCAGAATCTCGACATCCGGATCCGCTTCAGCCACCTGCACCTGGCTGAAACCGATGCCGCAGCCGGCGCGGATCAATTCCCAATAGGCGCTTTGCAGATCGCATCTTGTGGCAAAGTTGTCCCGATTGGCGGGCCAACCCTTGTTGCGCATCTCGGTGATGATCTGTTCGTTGGCGTCAAATCCGACCAGATCATGCCGGAACAGGTCCTCGGGGTTTTGAGGGCGGCCGGCCCGATCCAGATACGAGCGGGCAGCACAGAAACAAAGCGGCACGTCCCCGAGATAACGGGATACAATGTCCACCTGTTCGGGCCTGTACATGCGCACGGCGATGTCTGCCTCGCGATACAGCAGGTTTTCGCTGGCGTCCGTGGCAACCAGCTCAAGCTGTATGGATGGCTCCTGTATGCGGATCTGGGCCAGAATTGGCGGCAGAAGGTGATGCGAGGCAAAGACCGAAGCCGTAATGCGGACCGACCCTTCCAATTGCGTCGATTGCCCGGCCGCAGTCAGATTGAAGGCGTTCATGGCAGCATGCATCTGCTGGGCCATCGGCAAAAGCTGAGCACCTGCATCGCTAAGGCGCAGGCCTCTTGCATGCCGCTCGAACAGGGATACACCCAAATCGGTTTCCAGGGTCTGGATCTGCCGCCCGAGTGTTGGCTGGCTGCGATTGAGCTGACGCGCCGCAGCCGAGAGAGAGCCGGTTTCCGCCACTGACAAAAAGCTTTGAATCAGCGACCAGTCTGAGTGGGTGAGGGATTTATCCATTCACTGATGAATACATGATCTGTTGTTTTCGGCAATTCCCCATGTGATGTGAATGGATATCTTGGCTCTGACAGGAGGAAGCCATGACAAATACCGTTCTCATACTGGGGTCCACAGGCCGGTTCGGCCGAAATGCAAAGGCAGCGTTTCAAGATGCGGGCTGGCAGGTCCGCACCTTCGACCGCAAAACTCAGAGTTTGCAGGCGGAAGCCCAAGGCGTGGATGTGATCGTCAACGCGTGGAACCCGCAATATCCGGATTGGGAAAGACAGGTTCCAAAACTGCACAAACAGGTGATTTCCGCCGCAACGGAAACAGGCGCCACAGTTGTCGTGCCCGGAAACGTCTATGTTTTTGACGCCAACGCGCCAGGGCCATGGTCTGCGGACGCACCGCATGGGGCAACGAACCCCTTGGGTCGTATTCGGGCCGAGATGGAAGACGCTTACCGTTCTTCACCGGTTCGCACGATCATCCTGCGGGCAGGTGATTTCATAGATACCTGTGCCTCCGGAAACTGGTTCGATCAGGTTATTGCCAAGCCATTGCAAAGGGGTTGGATCACCTATCCGGGTGATCCGGACATTCCGCATTCCTGGGCCTATCTGCCGGATCTTGCAAGAACCGCGGTAGAGCTGGCGGAACGCAGGGCCAGCCTGCCCAGGTTCTGTGATGTGTCCTTTAAGGGGTATACGCTGACCGGTTCGGAACTGGCGAAGGCACTGTCGCGTGTGACCGGAACTCAGGTCCTTGTGAAGCCGATGCGGTGGTGGCCCATATATTTGGCCCGCCCGTTCTGGCGGCTGGCGCCGCATCTGATTGAGATGCGGTATCTTTGGAATGTGCCGCACAGTCTGGATGGAACTGCGCTGCGCGACTTGCTTGGGCGGATTCCGCAAACTGATCTGGATGTTGCATTGCGTAATGCATCGCCAGAGTTTCGTGTATCGCAATCCCCGTCATCGCACGCAGTCGGCGCCTGACGGGCGCACGCCTCAGGGCGCAGTCAGGTCGACCCAGACCAACCTGTGCCTGCTGGCGCGTTCTGCGGTTTTGCGAAGGGCCGAGTCTTCTGGTGGCCAGAACATCCCCGACCCTGCAACCGTCAGATCCGAGGATGGCAACACATAGTCTACCCGCAGTTCGCCGACCCCTTTCCAGCGAACTGTGTTGGTGTCACCCTCACTATTGCGAGGGATCGGGTCCTGCAAGCGTGGATCGGCCAGCAGTTTCCGGATTTCGTCGCGATGACCCTCGCCACCTCCGGGGTCCAGATTGGCGTCCCCGGCAATGACAAACGGGGCGGTCGGTGCCGGTCCCAAATGCCCGTCCAGAAGCAGTGACCAGAACCGAAGCTCATCGCGGTTGCGCAATCCGTTGCGGTCTTCAGGGCCGTCGAAGACAGGTGGCGTGGCATGAAACGTGAAAAGGCGCAGTTTGCCGATCGGGGTGTCGACTGGCACGACCCAGTGACCGGTTGATGACAGGCGTTGCACGTCTTGCGCCTGAGCTGAGGGAAATGGCCTTCCTGCCTGTTGTGGCAGTTGCGCCCCTGGCAAATCGCGCCACAGCAGCGCAGAGAAATCCAGCGTCTCGGACTGAATGATCTTGTATCGTGACAAGACTGCGAGCCCGCCGTGCCCCGTGAAACGCCCCCAGCCTTGTGCATCGCCGGGTCCTTGCGTTTCGCCATCTCCATCCAGATCGACCTCCGCTTCCAGTCCGGAATTGGGCAGTACCGAATAACTATGGGGGTAGTCGAGGCCTTGGATGCGCAATTGTTCGGTGAACGCAGTCAGGGTCAGGCCGTCCAGATCCCAGTCGATACCTTGCAAAGCCACGATGTCGGGGCGAACCGCGCCCAGAACCTCGACCACTGCCTGAACCTGATCGTCACCCCGCTCTATGTCGCGCAGCAAAAGGCCCGGACCTTCCCGGCTGAGTTCTGTGTTGAAAGTCGCGACGCGCACCGTCTCTGCCTGCGCTGCGAAGGGCAGCAACAACAGGACAAGGGCGCGGATCATGCAGTCTGCGTTGACTCGGCTGTGGAGTATGCGCGGCGCTTTTCGACGATCAGCCCGGCAATGCGCAGGGTCGCCATCCCCCGCATGATCATGCTGGCAGGCAGGAAGGCCCACGCACACATGGTCCAGATCAGCGTCTGCGGATTGCTGAGCGAGATGGGATTGGCAAAATCGGTCAATAGCTTGATCAGCGCGGGAATCAGGAACGGCAGAAGGATACCGATCGAGATATTCAGTCGGCCATCGCGCTGCAGGCGGGTGACGACGTCACCGCCCTTGGTCGGGTCAAACAGCGGCAGATTGGTCCAGACATTGAACGCGCCGTTTCCTGTCGGCCAGCCGCGCAGCTTCACGGCATAAGCAAAGCTTGCAATTGTCACCAGGGCCGCGACATAGGCCACACTGGCGGTCGCCCGAACCAGTTCGATCATCGACTGCCCGGCGTCAGCAGGAAGCATCAGAACGATCAGCCGAACCGGTGAATATGGAAAGTCAGCCACGTTGGCTACAGCGAGGCCCATGGAATAGACCGCGCGTGTCAGCTCGGTCGGGGCGTACATGTTTTTGCAGATCAGCGTCAGAAACGTGACCATCGACAGCAATCCGACAAAGCGCAGCCGGTTTACCGGCGGTGCATCACGGAATTCAATGAAACTGGGGAAGGCAGAGTTGTATTCTGCAAAGGTCAGGAAAAACGCGAGGATCGCGAGAAAGACGACAATCTCGGTTCCGTTCGTCGAAGATATCGGCAGATATAACGCAGGGGTAAGCACCATCAGTGCCACCAGTATTCCACGTATCGCCGCCCCGGTTGTGCGCGCAATCAATATTCCGAACCCTTTCAAACTGGACTAGTCAGTTCTGTGCCGACTTCATTCCAACTTGTGCCTGCCGAGTGAGTCATCGGCGGATGCCTGTTTTGATGCAAGATGAACAAAACCGGTCAATCAGCTCAAGCCAAGGGGCAGAAAACACGTGCTTTCAGGCAAAATGATGGCGCAACTGGTGCGGGATTGCATCATTTTTGACGCAAATCCGACGTGTATGTCAAATTGATACCTACATGTTGTGGGCCGCGCGTTTTCAACCCCAAGAATGCGAGCGGGGCCGCCTTGGCGACCCCGTCAGGTTGAGTATCCCCAGATTCGTTTCCAGAATCAGACCCAGGGGCGGGACTGGCTGGCATGTTCCTCGAATTTGTCGATGTGATGGTCTTTTTCCATCGTCAGGCCGATATCGTCCAGACCGTTCAGCAGGCAATGCTTGCGGTGCGGGTCAATTTCGAACTCGATGACAACGCCGTCCGAGGTGGTGATCTGCTGATCTTCCAGATGCACGGTCATGCGGGCGTTTTCGCCCTTGTGTGCATCTTCCATCAGGATCGCGTGATGCTCTGCCTCGACCACGATGGGCAGGATGCCGTTCTTGAAGCAGTTGTTGAAGAAGATGTCGGCGAAGCTGGTCGAGATCACGACCTTGATGCCGAAATCCCTGATCGCCCAGGGCGCATGTTCACGCGACGAGCCGCAGCCGAAATTGTCACCGGCCACCAGAATTTCGGTGTTGCGGTAGGCGGGCTTGTTCAGGACGAAGCCTTCGTTCTCGCCGCCATGATCGTGATAACGCATCTCGTCAAACAGCACGACGCCAAGGCCGGACCGTTTGATGGTTTTCAGATGTACTTTCGGAATGATCATATCGGTGTCGATATTGATCAGCGGCATTGGGGCGGCCACCCCTCGGACTTTTTCAAACTTTTCCATGTTCACACTCCTGCGGGAGAGGGCCGCGCCCATGCCCCGCGTTTAAGCTTCTTTCGCTTCTGTCGTTTCGTTAGGTGCGCCTTTGACGAAGAGCGCCATGAAGACCAGACCGAACCCGTTGAACAGCATCTCGATGCCAAGCAGGATGCCCAGCAACCGCAGCAGAACCGTTGGTTCCGCAGCCGCATAAGACCAGATGATGCCTGCCAGGATGATCGACAAGATCCCCGAAATCAGGGTCGGCCAGAAAAATGACGTTCCGCGCATCTGAAATGAAAGGATGATTCGGGCAATCCCGCCTGCCATGAACAGGATCAGAACAACCGTTGCCAGCGTCAGCGTACCTTCCAGCGGGTTGCCCAGAAAGGACCAACCCAGGAACAGCATCACGGCCCCCATGATGAAGGACAGGATCTTGTTACCCGTTCCTTCGACCGAAAACCCCCCGGCAACCTGCAGCACGCCGGAGATCAGCAACAGCACACCCGTAACCAAAGTGACGGCAATCGACGCCACATAAGGCGCGCCCAGCACAAAGACGCCGAACGCTATGGACAGCAGCCCCAGCAGGAGCCATTTGACCCAATCACTCATTTCAGTCTCTCCCTCAAATATCTAGATATGAGGGTAGCTTACATCAGTTCACGGACGTCTGTCAGCCGTCCTGTGATTGCCGCTGCGGCAGCCATTGCCGGGCTCAGCAGATGGGTGCGCCCACCACGGCCCTGACGACCCTCGAAATTGCGGTTCGAAGTCGCGGCGCAGCGCTCGCCCGGTTGCAACTGATCGGGGTTCATCGCCAGACACATCGAGCATCCCGCCAGACGCCATTCGAAACCGGCCTCTTTGAAGATGTCTGCCAGACCTTCTTCCTCGGCCTGAGCACGGACCAGACCCGAGCCGGGCACGACCATCGCGCGCATGCCGTCCTTGATCTTCTTGCCTTTCAGGATCGCGGCGGCGGCCCGCAGATCTTCGATTCGGCCATTGGTGCACGAGCCGATGAAGACGGTGTCGATTTCCACATCGCTCAGTTTCTGACCGGCTGTCAGGCCCATGTACTCGATCGAACGGCGGGCTGCATCGACCTTGCCGCCCTCGAAATCCTCGGGGTGGGGCACGGTTGCGGTGATCGGCAGAACGTCCTCGGGGCTGGTGCCCCAGGTCACGACCGGCGCGATGTCTTCGCCACGCAGGGTGACGACCTTGTCGAAATGCGCGCCTTCATCGGTGTAGAGCGTCTTCCACCAGTCCATCGCGGCTTCCCACTGCGCGCCTTTAGGGGCGTGCGGGCGGCCTTTGACATATTCAAAGGTGGTCTCATCAGGTGCGATCAGGCCAGCACGGGCACCGCCTTCGATGGCCATGTTGCAGACGGTCATGCGGCCTTCCATCGACAGATCGCGGATCGCTTCGCCGCAATATTCAATGACATAGCCGGTGCCGCCGGCGGTGCCGGTCTCACCGATCACGGCCAGCGTGATGTCCTTGGCGGTTACGCCCGGCTGCAATTTGCCGGTGATTTCCACCTTCATATTCTTGGACTTCTTCTGGATCAGTGTCTGCGTGGCCAGAACATGCTCGACCTCAGACGTACCGATACCGTGGGCCAGAGCGCCAAACGCGCCGTGGGTGGCGGTGTGGCTGTCGCCACAGACGACGGTCATGCCGGGCAGGGTCCAGCCCTGCTCCGGGCCGACGATGTGCACGATGCCCTGACGAACGTCATTCACCGGGTAGTAGTGAATGCCGAAATCCTTGGCGTTCTTGTCCAGCGCTTCGACCTGAATGCGCGATTCGGGGTTTTCGATCCCGTTTACGCGATCCGGCGTGGTGGGAACGTTGTGATCCGGCACGGCAATGGTCTTTTCCGGCGCGCGGACCTTGCGGCCGGCCATGCGCAGGCCTTCGAACGCCTGCGGGCTGGTGACTTCGTGCACCAGGTGGCGGTCGATATACAGCAGGCTGGTGCCATCATCGGCTTCGTGCGCGACATGGGCATCCCAGATCTTGTCATAGAGTGTTTTGGGGGACATCGGTCCTCTCCCGTAAGTAATGAGAAATAGCTGGCGAGTTGGCTCAGGCGGCCGATAGGCGCGCCAGGACCGTGCGGGCAGCCCCGTAGAACCGTTCACGCAGACGCGCGCGGTCTTCCAGATTCTGAAGTTGGGCCACATTGAGTCTCATGCGGTTCAGATATAACGGCCACTCACGTCAATCAAGGTTCAATACCGGTGCAGTTCGCGTGCGGGCTTGCATCGCCTCGCACAGATCGCCAATCTGGCGGGCATGAACCAGGATTTGCTACCGGAAACGCTGTCCGAGCTTTACGCGAACATGACGGCGGCTTTTTCAGAACAGCTTGAAAATCTGATCGAATTGATCGTCACGCCGGGCTGGAGGCAGTACCAACTCGTCATCATCCTGTTCCTGTGGTTGTTGGCGTTCCTGCTGAAACTGCTGACACAGAGCCGGTGGGAGGCCTGGGCCCGCGCGCGCTCCGGCTGGCCGAAATGGCGACTGCGCATTCTGGTCCAACTGATGCGGCGCCTGACGCTCGTATATTTCACGCTGCTGTCCTGGGGACTTTACTGGGGGATGCAGCAGGCGACATGGCCCTCGCGCAGTTACATCATCGGTGTTTTTGCCACATTGGGCCTGGCCTGGCTGGCCATCGCGCTGGTCTCGCGGCTGGTGCGGAACCGAACGCTGCGGCAGATATTCAAGTGGTCCATGTGGGTCTACGCAACGCTGATTGCCCTGGGGTTGACCGATGATGTGGCCGGGTTCCTGGACGGGGTGGCGATTTCCATCGGCGATCTGCATATCTCGGCGCTTGGGATCATCAAGGCTGTCCTGCTGATCGGCATCCTGCTGACGCTGGCCCGGCTTGGAACGCGCGCGGCCGAGCGCGGGCTGAAAAGCAACGACGACATTACGCCCTCGATGCAGGTGTTGCTGGCCAAGGGCATTCAGGTGCTGCTTTACGGCGCGGTTTTCATGGCCGCGATCCGCACGCTTGGCTTCGACCTGACGGGGATCGCGCTGTTGTCCGGTGCGATCGGTGTCGGCATCGGTTTCGGGCTTCAGAAAGTGGTGTCGAACTTGATTTCCGGGATCATCATCCTGATGGACCGGTCGATCAAACCCGGCGATGTCATATCGCTGGGCGACACGTTCGGCTGGATCAATGCGCTGGGCGCGCGTTATGTTTCGGTCGTCACTCGAGATGGGCGCGAATATCTGATCCCGAATGAGGATCTGATCACCAATCAGGTGGTGAACTGGTCGCATTCTGACAAGTTCGTTCGGCTGGATCTGAAGTTCGGCACCAGCTATGGCGATGACCCACACAAGGTACGTGCCACGGCCATCCGGTCCGTTAAAACGGTGGCCCGGGTGCTGAGCGGCGGCTCGCACGAACCTGTCTGCCACATCACCGGTTTTGGCGACAGCAGCGTGGACTACGTGTTGCGGTTCTGGATCAGCGACCCGACCAAGGGGCTGACGAATATCCGGGGCAATGTCTACCTGGCGCTATGGGACGCGTTCAAGGATGAGGGAATAACAATACCCTTCCCGCAGCGTGAGGTTCGCTTGCTTCCCGACGACGCAGACGCGCAACAACTCTCGAAAGAGTGAAAGGGCCGGGCGCCCTGAAATCGCCCATTCATTGAAATGTTGCATTCCCCTTGTTACCTTAATAGTACCCCAGCGCCGGGGTTTTGGCGGCGCGCAGCAAAGGAGGACTATGTCCTGTCTCTACATACACAGGCGGGTTTGCCCGCCGATGATGGTGCCAGCGTAATGGCCCACTCTCAGTCAATCAGCGACAAGCTGCTTGAACGCATCCTTTCCTCACTTTCCGATGACAAGGCCGAAGACGTCGTGCAGATCAACCTGCAGGGCAAATCGTCGGTTGCGGATCACATGGTGATTGCCTCGGGTCGGTCGACCCGTCAGGTCTCGGCCATGGCGGAAAAGCTGACGGATCGCATCAAGCAGGAATTCGGTTTCACCTCGAAGGTCGAAGGCAAGGATGCCGGCGACTGGGTGCTGATCGATACGGGCGACGTGATCGTCCATATCTTCCGTCCCGAAGTGCGTGAATTCTACCAGCTGGAAAAGATGTGGCTGCCTCAGGGCGGCAGCGCCTCGGCGAACTGAGGCGCCATCCCGGCCTGCATTAACTGGCCGGAGGCTAGAGAGACATGCGTATCAGTATAGTTGCGGTCGGGCGATTGCGCGCCGGACCGGAGAAGACCCTGCTTGACGATTATCTTACCCGATTTGACCGGACCGGCCGTGCGCTGGGCCTTGGTCCTGCGCGGGTGATCGAGGTTGAAGATAAGAAAAACGCCGGTATGGGCGCCGA
This sequence comes from Ruegeria sp. CDSB136, assembly GCF_059610965.1. NCBI lineage: Bacteria > Pseudomonadati > Pseudomonadota > Alphaproteobacteria > Rhodobacterales > Roseobacteraceae > Ruegeria > Ruegeria sp. CDSB136. Next base: position 92,465 of record NZ_JBXWOP010000009.1, on the reverse strand, counting down.
GGGCGCGCTTCTGCGCAAGGCACTGCCCAAAGGGGCTGTAATCTGTACAATGGATGAGCGGGGACAGGTGTTGTCCTCTCCCGATTTTGCGCGGAAGCTGGGCAACTGGCGGGATGCCGGGCGACAGGATCTGGCGCTGATCATTGGCGGGGCGGACGGAATAGATCCGGGTCTGCGCGCCGAGGCCGACTTTTCCATTTCCTTTGGGTCGATGGTCTGGCCTCACATGTTGGTCCGTGTGATGTTGGCCGAACAACTCTACCGGGCCGCAACTATTCTGTCGGGCGGCCCCTATCACCGGGTCTGACATGGCACAGCTTCTGATCATCTATCATTCACGCACCGGCGGTAGCCGCCAGATGGCCGAGGCTGCGGCAGAGGCGGGGCGGGCTGAGGCAGATGTGGTGTTGAAAACCGCCTGTCAGGCTGAGCCCGAGGACCTGCTGCGCGCCGATGGATACATCTTCTGCGGACCCGAGAATCTGGCGGCGATTTCGGGTCAGATGAAAGAATTCTTCGACCGCAGCTACTATCCGGTTTTGGGAAAAATCGAAGGCCGTCCGTATGCACAAATGATATGCGCCGGGTCAGATGGCCAAAATGCCGCCCGTCAGATCGCAAGGATCGCGACGGGATGGCGATTGAAAGAGGTGCAGCCCCCTTTGATTGTTTGCACCCATGCCCAGACGTCCGAGGCTATACTGGCCGAAAAGACCATCCCGGCCGACCAACTGGACAAATGCTCCGAAGTTGGGGCAGCCATGGCCGCCGGCCTCAGTCTGGGTGTGTTCTGATCGTCACTTCAACTGGACGATTGTCGTCTCGGCGTTCCAGCCGTCCACGCTGCAACGGGCCTGCACCTGAACCTGCGACGTGCCCGCCGGTATCGTGATGCCGCTCAGGGATCGCGTGAAAGGCTGCTCGGTCTCGTGTGGATGGTGCAGAACGCGAATACCAATCTGTTCGCCGTTCATGTTGAGAATACGCCAACCATCCGCGTAGTGATCCCAGCCGGTGTCAGGGTGACGGATGGTGACATCAAACCGCCACGTATCCCCGTTGCTGCTGGTCGAGACATTTTCGATCACGGGCGGGTCGGCGAGGGCTGGCGCAGCAAGGAGAAGGTTGAGAATCAGGTATCGCATGGTCCGAAGCTACGGTTTTGTAAGCGGATTGTTAATCACGTCTGTGTGTCTGTCTGACCGGTTGTCAGTGCAATGTGAAGAGCTGATCGGTGTGACCGTGCGTTTGGACGGTACTGATCATGTGGGGCCGAAGCGGCCACCAGATGAATGCTTGTCAGCCCTCCCTTTTGGTAATATTATTTTACCAAAAGGGAGGGTTCGCCATGGAAATGCCACTGCCTGATCCGGACGTGATTTCACGAAAGCACAGGATCACAATGCGCCTGCAACAGGTTTTGCCAAGCGATGCGATCATTCACGATCAGGCTGAAACCCGGGCCTATGAATGCGACGCCCTGACGGCATACAGGTGCCCTCCGATGCTGGTGGTTCTGCCATCTACCACGCAAGAGGTTTCGGAGGTTCTGCGTATTTGCCATCAGGAAGGCGTGCCGGTTGTCCCGCGTGGTGCGGGGACGTCTCTGGCCGGAGGCGCCCTGCCAACCGCCGACTGTGTCATTCTGGGCGTCGCCCGTATGAACGATGTGCTGGAGGTAGACTACGACAACCGCTTCATCCGGGTGCAGACGGGCCGAACGAACCTGAGTGTTACCGGTGCAGTCGAAGACAATGATTTCTTCTATGCCCCGGACCCCTCATCGCAACTGGCCTGCGCGATTGCCGGTAATATCGCAATGAATTCGGGTGGGGCGCATTGCCTGAAATATGGGGTGACGACCAACAACCTGCTGGGCGTGAAGATGGTAATGATGGACGGCAGCGTGGTCGAAATCGGCGGTGCGCATCTGGATGCAGGCGGACTGGACCTGCTTGGCGTCATCTGCGGCTCGGAAGGGCAATTGGGTGTCGTGACCGAGGCAACGCTGCGCATCCTGCGCAAACCGGAAGGCGCCCGGCCTGTTCTGATGGGTTTTGACGATAACGAAGTCGCCGGGCAGTGCGTGTCCGACATAATAAAGTCAGGCATTCTGCCGGTGGCAATCGAATTCATGGACCGTCTGTGCATTCAGGCCTGCGAGAACTTTGCCAAAGCCGGGTATCCGGATTGCGAAGCCCTGCTGATTGTCGAGGTCGAAGGATCCGAGGCAGAAATCGACAGCCAGTTGTCCAAGATCGTCGAGATCGCCAAACGTCACAACCCGGTCGAACTGCGCGAAAGCCAGTCCGCCGAGGAAAGCGCCCGAATTTGGCTGGGGCGCAAATCGGCCTTTGGCGCGATGGGGCAGATGAACGATTATATGTGTCTCGACGGCACGATCCCGGTTTCATCGCTTCCAAAAGTGCTGCGACGTATCGGCGAGATGAGTGAGGAATTCGGACTGCATGTCGGCAACGTGTTTCATGCAGGCGACGGCAATATACACCCGCTGATCCTGTTCGATGCCAACAAACCGGGCGATCTTGAGAAATGCGAAGCGTTCGGTGCCGAAATACTGAAGCTGTGCGTCGATGTCGGCGGATGTCTGACCGGCGAACACGGGGTCGGCATCGAAAAGCGCGATCTGATGACACATCAATACGGGGCGCAGGATCTTGAAGCGCAGATGGCGGTCAAGGATGTGTTCGATCCGAACTGGCTGCTGAACCCGGCCAAGGTGTTTCCGCTGGATGTTTCGGCGACGCGCCGAATTGCTGCAGAGTAGGGGGCACTGCCCTCGTCGCGCGATCGCCCCGAGGATTTTGGAACAGAAGAAGAGACATGAGACCTGAAACAGAGGCCGAATTGGCCGAAATGGTGGCCGGGCTGGCGCAGCCGGTGCGAATTGCCGGGGGAGGTACCCGAGGTGTGACCGGGCCGGATGCGGACCTGAGTGTGACAGGATTGCGCGGGATCACCCTCTATGAGCCGGGTGCGCTGACATTGGTCGCCCGGGCCGGAACTTCGGTAGCGGATATCAATGCCGCGCTTGATGCCGAAGGCCAGAGGCTTGCGTTCGAGCCGATGGATCATCGCGCGCTGATGGGCACAACAGGCGAGCCGACAATAGGGGGCGTGGTTGCCGCCAATGTCTCGGGGCCGCGCCGCGTGCAGGCGGGGGCGTGTCGGGATTTTCTTTTGGGCGTGCGCTATGTCGACGGTTTGGGGCAAGTGATCCGAAACGGTGGCCGGGTGATGAAAAACGTTACCGGATACGATCTGGTCAAGCTGTTGGCCGGGTCGTGGGGGACGCTTGGCGTGTTGACCGAGGTCTCGCTGAAAGTTTTGCCGCGCTCGGAAAGTTCGGCAACTCTGGTGTGGAGCGGGTGCGACTGGTCACAATCCCTGAAACTGTTCAGCGAGGCGCTGGCGTCCCCTTTCGAAGTCACGGGTGCCGCGCGACTGCCGGGCGGATCACAGATGAAACAAACAACGTCCGAGACGGTCATTCGTATTGAAGGGTTCAGCGATTCAGTTGCGTATCGGGTTGGCAAACTGGCAGAAATGTTCAACCATCAAAAGCCCGACCGAATAGTGACCGACGCTGCGGAAAACGAGGCGATCTGGAAGGCTGTTCGTGATGTCGAGCCCTTCGCAGACACTGCGGGAAATGTCTGGAAAACGTCCGTCAAGCCGACAGACATGCTGCGCGTCGTAGACCAGCCGGGCTGCACTCATCTTCTGGATTGGGGCGGAGGGCTGATCTGGACGCTTGCGCCCGAAGGGGTCGATCTTCGGGCCGCGCTGGCCGAGGTTCCGGGGCATTCCACGCTTGTTCGGGGCAACGATGCTGAAATCGCACGGTTTGGTCGTTTTCAGCCCGAACCTGCAGGGGTGGCCGCGCTGACGCAGGGATTGCGACAGCGGTTTGACCCGAAGGGTTTATTCAATCCGGGCCTGATGGGGTAGGGTAATGCAGACAACTTTTTCCGAAGAACAGTTGCAGGATCCCGCAATCCGAAGGTCCAACGACATCCTGCGGAGTTGCGTGCATTGCGGTTTTTGCACTGCGACCTGCCCGACATACCAGGTTCTTGGGGATGAGCTGGACAGCCCGCGCGGGCGTATCTACCTGATCAAGGACATGTTGGAGAACAATCGCGTTCCGGACGAAAAGACCGTCAAACACATTGACCGTTGTCTGTCCTGTCTGGCTTGCATGACCACTTGCCCGTCGGGCGTGCATTACATGCATCTGGTCGATCACGCGCGCGAGTATATCGATACGAACTACAAGCGCCCCTTCATGGATCGTGCACTGCGCTGGATGCTGGCGCAGATCCTGCCTTACCCGATGCGGTTCAGGTGGGCTTTGATCGGGGCAAAGCTGGGGCGGCCATTTCGCTTTCTGATGCCTGATGCGCGTTTGCGTGCAATGCTGGATATGGCACCAAAACACATCCCGCCAGTTAGCCGAAACGATGATCCGCAGTGCTTTGAGTCCAAGGGCGAACGCAAAAAGCGCGTGGCGTTGATGACAGGTTGCGCACAAAAGGCGCTGAACACCGATATCAATGACGCCACAATCCGCCTGTTGACCAGATTGGGGTGCGAGGTCGTGGTCGCCGATGGCGCCGGTTGCTGTGGAGCGTTGACCCATCACATGGGCAAGACGCGCGAAAGTCACGCTTCTGCCGCGACCAACATCCGGGCCTGGACGCGCGAGATGGACAGCAAGGGGTTGGATGCCATCGTCATCAATACATCGGGCTGCGGGACCACCGTGAAGGATTACGGTCACATGTTCCGCAACGACGCGCTGGCTGCGGATGCGGAACGTATATCTGCAATTGCCATGGATGTGAGCGAGCTTCTGATGCAGCTGGATCTTCCGGAAAGTGATGACCGGGGCATGAGTGTGGCGTATCACGCGGCCTGTTCGCTGCAGCACGGGCAAAAGATCAAAACCTACCCCAAGGATTTGCTGAAGCGCGCAGGTTTCACCGTGTCCGAGCCGGCTGACAGTCATCTGTGCTGTGGCAGCGCCGGAACCTATAACCTGTTGCAGCCTGAAATTTCGGCCCAGCTCAGGCAACGCAAAGTGCGGACACTGGAAGCGAAAAAGCCCGATGTGATCGCCGCCGGAAATATTGGGTGCATGATGCAGATCGGGTCGGGAACAGGTACGCCCGTCGTGCACACGGTCGAGTTACTGGACTGGGCGACTGGCGGCCCAATGCCCAGGGCCTTGCAACAAAGCCGAACAGCCGACGGCGGTGACGTACCCATTCTGAAGTAATCGCGGTTGATGCAACGCTGCCTCAATTGCGATGGAAAAACCCCGACTGGGCCTGCGCCCTATTTTCGCCGCACCGTTTGCGTAACAAACTGTCTTTAGCAATACCGGAGACATGCGTGCGAAACTGGATCAGGGCCATAGCGTTTGCTGTGTTGCCAATGGCAGCCATGGCGCAGGACACGGGGCTGAAAAGCCTTGAGACTTCGGATTCCGGGCGCGAGTGGATGGCCGTCGGGCGGTTGGATATCGCCGGTACCGGTTTTTGCACCGGGACACTGATTGCACCCGGACTGGTTCTGACTGCAGCACATTGCCTTTTCGACAAATCGACGCGCCGTCGGATTGACCCCGCGTTGATCGAGTTTCTCGCTGGTTGGCGCCTGGGCCGCGCATCGGCGTACCGCGCTGCCCGGCAGGTCGTAATCCACCCAGAATACCGTTTTGACGGCGGAACCCCGTCAGAACGTGTCCGGCATGATATCGCGCTGATCGAGTTGTGGCAGCCGGTCCGGAACACAACGGTCATTCCTTTCGAAACTGGTGAACGCCCTGTGCAGGGCGAAGAAGTGGGTGTTGTGTCCTACGCACAGGACAGGGCCGAGGCGCCATCACTGCAGGAGGTTTGTTCTGTCGTGACCGGGCAGGGGGGTGTTCTGGTGATGTCCTGCGACGTGGATTTTGGCGCTTCAGGCGCGCCGGTGTTTTCCTTTGCTGGTAATCGTCCCCGCATTGTCTCGGTCGTTGCGGCCAAGGCGATGATGGGCGGCAAGAGCGTCGCGATCGGTACGGCGGTTGAGGATGCGCTGCAATTGCTGCGTGCAGAACTGTCGGCGGGGCGCGGATACGGCTCTAAAACCGGTGATTCAGGCAAAAACATCGGGGCAAGGTTCGTAAGGCCATGATCAGGTTTCTGCTGTTCTTCCTGTTTTGCCAGTCCGTTCTGATCGGTGCAGCATCCGCCCAGACATCAAGCAAACGCACGCTGGTGGACCGCGATGATCTGTATGGATGGGAAGCGGTCGGACGATTGGATGTGGGGTCGCGGTCGTTTTGTACCGGAACGCTGATTGCGCAGGACCTGGTGCTGACGGCAGCGCATTGCGCCCTGGACAAGAAAACCGGCAAACCTTACCGGTCTGGCGAGGTGGTTTTCCGCGCCGGGCTGAGCAACGGCAAGGCGTTGGCCGAACGCAACGTGGTGCAGATCGCCGCCCATCCCGCCTATGGCGCGAATGAACCGCTTTCGCCTGAAGCGGTTCGCGCCGACGTCGCGCTCATGCGTCTGGAAAAGCCAATCCCTTACACGATTGCCGATCCCTTCGCCTTGCATGGCGGGCAAATTCTCAACAAGGAAATCACCATTGCCTCATACGGGTTGGGCCGGTCCGAGGCGATTACGCGCGAACGATCATGCCGAATTCTGGAACGACGTCTGGGTCTGATTACCTTTGATTGCGATATTACCTTTGGGTCATCCGGTTCGGCCATACTGGCGAAAAATGGCCCGCGCTGGCAGATCCTGTCCGTGGTGTCCGCCGTCGGAGTCTATGACGGAAAAAGGGTCGGATTTGGTATGGAACTGGCCGGCGTCGTGTCCGAACTCAAGGCGATCATGCGGCGGGATGCGCCGCAACCCAAGGCCTTGATCCGCCGGTTGCAGGTGGGATCGGGCAAGTCCAGCTCTGGTGCGAAATTCATCGGTGCTGGCGGGTCTTGAACTCGGCGAAATCGCTACCCATGTGAATTGTGCCGGATCGCCACAACGGGGTTCGGGAAACATCACCGCCCGTCCGAACGGAGGGCAACAAATCGTGAATCGCTCAAACATGAGGATACGACACATGCGTACATTTGATTTTGCACCGCTGCACCGCGCCACCATCGGTTTCGACCAGATCGCCGACATGATGGACCGCGTTCTGACCAACGACGTGGCTCAGCCCAGCTACCCGCCCTATAACATCGAAAAAACCGATGCCGACACCTATCGGATTTCCGTCGCTGTCGCCGGTTTTTCGGAAGATGACCTGTCGGTCGAAGTGAAGGAAAACGCGCTGATCGTCGCCGGTAAGAAAGTCGCCGAAGACAAACAGCGCAGCTACCTGCACCGCGGCATCGCCACGCGCGCGTTCGAGCGCCGCTTTGCGCTGGCCGACCATGTCCGTGTCACCGGCGCCAGCCATGAAAACGGCATGCTGAACATCGACCTGAAACGCGAAGTGCCCGAGGCCCTGAAACCGCGCCGGATCGAGATTTCTTCGGCGAAAGCCATCGAGAAGGATGTGGTTGACGCCAAGGCCGTGAACTAACGCGCTTTAAGATCCTGCGACGGTCTCCTCCTCCCGGACCGTCGCAACACCCGCCCCGCGTTCCTCCAGACGCGGGGCGTTGTTTTTTTGTGGGGTCAGTGAGTGGCCGTAATGCGGACAAAGCTTCCGTTCGCATCGGTGGCTCCAAGGTCCGCTCCGCTCACGCAAGTCAGCTTCATGCAACATCGACCGGAAGTTGATGTGCCTCTCCCCATTGCCTCGGCGATTGCCCATACGTGCGCTTGAACTCGCGACTGAACTGGGACGGGCTGACATAGCCAACGTCCATCGCGGCTTCGTTCACAGGCATCCCGCCCGCGATCTTCATGGCGGCGTTGTTGAGCCGCATCGACTTAACGAACTGGATTGGGGCCATCGTCGTAACCTGCTTGAATTTGCGATGGAAGACGGCCCGGCTCATACCCGCTCGGCTTGCCATATCGTCAATCGAGATCGGCGCATCCAAGTGTGACGACACGTGCGCAATGGAACGTGCGATGGCGTTGCCAGCACCGAATGCCTGCCGTGCGAATGTGCCAGCTTCTCCCTTCAGGATCGAATAGAGCACCTCACGCAATCGCGCCTCGCCGAGAACCGCTGTATCCGTCTCGCTGTCTCCGAGCCGCAGTAGCCGCAGCAGCGCATCAGTAAAACCATCGTCCCATCGCGCGAGCCTAATTCCGGGCTCCCGCAGTTCTTCTTTGACCGAAGGCAGAACGCCCCCGGCATTTTCCATCTCCATCGCCAGCTCGGCCATAACACGTTGTTCCAGTGAGATCATAACCCCGTAGAGAGGATTGTCATGCGAGGCCAATGGCGTACCGGCCTTGACCGGCATCGACATCGGACAGCAGAGATATTGACTGCTGTCGTATTCGTATCTTCGGCCATCCAGAACGGCTTCCTTCACCCCACTCACGATGGCCACGATGCAGGGCTCGTAAACGGCTGGAACACAGGGGATTGAAAGCGTGGCGCGAAACAGCCGTACACCCTTGATGCCCGTCTCAGTCAGGCCGTCCGTTTCGGTTCGGTCTGCAATGATTTGCTTGATCTGATCCTTGCTCATAAGAGGGATGTAATGGCTCCAGATCGATACTGGCAACTATTTTGATGCAATTGGGCAAGTATTTGCGATAATTTTGCCTGTTTCCGCGTTCTTATGAGAGCTATCTGCATTTCCATGCTTCAACAAAGTTCGCTCGGCCCATGCGCCAACGCGGATAGGAGATAAAAAATGCCAGATACCACATTTGGACCCAAAGGCTGGATGCCTGAGCGCCTCGGCGACCTCTCCGGCAAGACCTACCTCATCACGGGTGCCAACGCCGGTGCCGGGTTCCAGGCCGCGCGGACGCTCCTAAAAAAGAACGCCAAGGTCGTGATGTTGAACCGTTCGGCTGAGAAGTCTCAGGCAGCTGTTGCGGACCTGAAGAGTGAGTTCGGCAGTGAAGCAGAAGTGATCTTCATACGAATGGACCTGGCTTCGCTCGCAAGCGTGCGTGAAGCTGCAGACGAGGTTCTAAATTCCGTTCCCCGGATTGATGCGCTCATCTGCAATGCTGCCATCGCGCAGGTGCCAACCCGCAAGCTGACAGAAGATGGGTTCGAGAGCCAGCTTGGCACCAACCATTACGGTCACTTCCTACTCTGTGGTCTTCTGTTCGAGCGGATCGAAGCCTCGAAGGGTCGGATCGTTGTAGTTGCCAGTCTTGGCTACAACATGGGATTGAAGACGATCAAATTCGACGACATGAACTGGGAAGAGAGTTACGGGCCTAATACCGCATACTCACAAAGCAAGCTCGCGCAAATGATGTTCGCCTATGAACTACAGGACAGGCTTGCAGCCGTAGGGCGAACCAAGGTCGAGGTCTATGTCTGCCATCCCGGCTCGTCGGCAACGTCACTGATCAGTACAAGTGGCAGCCGGACGATGAGGTTCATCTGGTGGCTTATGACCATGACGCCGATGGTTCAAACGGCCGAGCAAGGGTCGTATCCCGAAGTCATGTGCGCCACCGAAGAGAATTTGACCGAACAACGCGCGCTCTACGGACCAACAGGCCGCTTTGAAGCCGTTGGCCCGGTCGGCAAGGGTACATTGAACCCACATGCGTATGACAAACCGGTAATGACAAGGCTTTGGGAGGTGACTGAACAAGAAACAAGCTTCAAGTGGGAGATTTGATCCAACGGGCCCCGTGCGGCTGGTGATGCTTCACCCACCATCGGACATTCGTGCTCCGTGCAGCATTTAGTAGAATGGGCTCAAGGCTGACATTAAAAGAAAAGCCCCGCGCAAATTTCGCACGAAGCACATCTTACTCAGTGTTTGAAAGTTGGATCCTCGACCACCAACCCGATCGACCAGAACACCGTGTCGCCCGCGGGCAGGATGGCCTGTCCTTCGATCTTTTCCAGAAGCTTACCGTCGGTCGAGGCCAGGAAGGGCAGCAGGTCGCGTTGGAAATCAGTAACGCCTATTGAAAGAAGGTGACGCTTTGGGTGCGCTTTTGTGGCAAGCGCACCCAAACACCGGACCGGGCCTTATCAAACCGACAGGCAGACGTATTTCATCTCCAGATAGTCTTCCATACCGTGGTGGCTGCCTTCGCGGCCCAGGCCTGACTGTTTGACTCCGCCGAACGGGCCAAGCTCGGTCGAGATGATGCCGGTGTTCACGCCGACGATGCCATACTCCAGTGCCTCGGCCACTTTGTAGACGCGGCTCAGGTCATTGGCGTAGAAGTAGGAGGCCAGACCAAAGATCGTGTCGTTGGCCATGGCGATCACATCGTCCTCGTCCTCGAACTTGAACAGCGGCGCGAGCGGCCCGAATGTCTCGTCCTGCGCGACCATCATGTCCTGCGTCACACCGGTCACGATTGTCGGCTGGAAGAAGGTGCCACCCAGGTCATGCGGCAGACCGCCGGTCAGAACTGCACCGCCCTTGTCGGTGACATCCTTGATGTGTTCCTCAACCTTGGCGACAGCTTCGGCGTTGATCAGCGGACCGGTGGTGGTGCCGGAGGTCAAACCGTCGCCGACTTTCAACGCTTCGACCGCTGCTTTCAGCTTGGCTGCGAAGGCGTCGTAGACACCCGCCTGCACGTAAATCCGGTTGGCGCAGACACAGGTCTGGCCGTTATTGCGGAACTTGCACAGCATGGCACCTTCGACGGCTGCATCCAGATCGGCGTCGTCGAACACGATGAAAGGCGCGTTGCCGCCCAACTCCATCGAGCACTTCATGACCTGATCGGCGGCTTGGCGCAGCAGGATGCGTCCCACCTCGGTCGAGCCGGTAAAGGTCAGCTTGCGCACACCCGGGTTTTCGCAGAACTCCTTGCCGATCTCGCTGGCACGCGAGGACGGCACGACGTTGAACACACCCGCCGGGATGCCGGCCTTTTCGGCCAGAAGGCCAAGAACCAGCGCGGATAGCGGTGTTTCGGCTGCAGGGCGGGCGACAAACGCGCAGCCAGCGGCCAGCGCGGGTCCTGCCTTGCGGGTAATCATCGCGTTGGGGAAGTTCCAAGGCGTGATCGAGGCTGCAACGCCGATCGGCTGTTTCAGAACCATGATCCGCTTGTCGCGCTGATGGCCGGGGATCGTCTCGCCGTAAACGCGCTTGGCCTCTTCGCCGAAGAACTCGATGAAGGATGCACCATAGGCGATCTCGCCAACGGCCTCGGCCAGTGGCTTGCCTTGCTCGGCGGTCAGGATTTTGCCCAGATCCTCGGCGTTTTCCATCATCAGGTCGTACCAGCGGCGCAGGATCACGGCGCGCTCCTTGCCGGTCAGCTTGGCCCACTCCTTCTGCGCGGCCTCCGCCTGTGCAATCGCACCAGCGACCTGAGCGCGGCTGAGATCCGCAACTTCGGCAACCACATCGCCGCGCGCGGGGTTGGTCACTGCAAAGGTGCCATTGTCACCGTCCACCCACTGGCCGCCAATATAAGCTTTGGTCACCAGCAGATCGGGGTTTTTCAGGATTGATTTAAGGTCGGTTGTTGCGTCCAGCATGAGTCAGTCTCCGGCAGGAAAAGATTTGCGCGCACCCAACCATGTGCCGCGGGTTTTGTCCATGGCCACTCCGGCGGATGGATCAATCCAGAATATGGACAACAGAACGTCAGCGTCGGCTGATAATACAGCTTTGGATTGTATCGTCGCGCCTATCTTTTTCTGATTGATTTTGCCAAAGTTCTGGTGATTTCGAGACCCATGGGGATGTAAATCGTCATAACATTCACTATCTCATTGGGTAGATAAGAAAAAACAAGGATAGGACAGATGTCGAACCAACAGTTCGAGGCATTGATTCAGGAAACTCAGACCAAAGTGCGTGAAAGTCAGTCACAGATCGAAGGGCTGACCTCGCGGATTGAGGCCGCGCGCGCCAAGATCGGCACTGCCGAGGCGGATATCGACATCGAGAACGCGACGCTTGAGGACGTGCATGCCCATACTGAGGTGATGAATGCGAATATCGCCGAGCTGATCATGGGTCTGGACGACGTGACCAACGCCTTTTCCAAGGATTTCGACGAGATGCGCTCGAAAACCGGGTGGGAGAGCTTTGTCGGCATCTTTGCCAAGGCCAAATCCGAGTCGATGCGGCAGGAGCGGATGCGCACCGCCAATATCGACGACAAGCTGCAGGACCTGATCGCCAAATCCGACGTGATCGTGAAGCTGCTGGAAGGGCAACTGGCCGTACTGGAAGCACAGCGCGTGAAGGTCGAAGAGAACCTGACCGTCACACTGGATGATCGCGAGGCCACTGTTGCCGAGCTGGAGGCTCTGCGCGCTGAAATTCAGAATATGGACCCGACGATTATCACGCTGGAGAACAAGATCAGCGTCGAACAGGACGCCGCCGCGCGCACCCAATTGGAAACCGAACTGGCCGAGCTGAACAAGCAATACAATGCCAAGGTTCAGGAGGAGCAGGTCAAGCTGGCTAAGTCGCAAACGCTGGAGCGCTATATCGAAAAGGGCAAGACCTGGGTCGATTCCCTACAGAACCAGGCGGCGACGCAGATGGTGCTGATCAACAAGCTGCAGACAGACACGCAACAACGCGTGGTGCTGTATGACGCCCTGACCAAATCGCTGAAAACCGCGCAGCAGCAGGACGTGGCCCACCGCATCAATGAGATCGGCGTGCAAACGGACCAAGAGGCGCAAACCGCCATGGCCGCCATCGGCACCGCGACCAACCAGAAAATGGCCGACATGCTTGAGGCGCATGAAGACCACATGGTCTTTGCCCGCGACGTGCTGGAGAAAAAAGCCAAGGCGGATGAACGCTTTGCCCGCCGGTTTGCCTCGATTGTCGAGAAGCATGATAAGAACTTGTATGGGGGGTGAGGGCGTGCGTTATTCTGCGCGAGAAATCTCTCTAGCCGTATTGGCACTTCTAACGGTGGCCCTCACGATTGCATTTGGCGTCGCGCTGATTGCAAACATCCCAACCCTAAGTGTGGTCGCGATTTGGACCATGCTACCCGGTCAGCTTCTGATCACTTACTTTGTGAAACCCCCACCAAACGCTGCAGAGGATTGGGAGGATCAGTTTACGTTTGGAAAAGCAATTCTCTCAATAGCTCTCTGGCGAAAATACAGAAAGGAGTGGGCGCTGCCTTTCGCAGGTATGTTTCTTGGAATTCCACTGTTTTTGCATTGGGGATTACCGGTGAGCGGCGTCATTGGGCTCTACCTCTTCATTTTTGTAGCTCAACTTGAAGACTGCAGGACAAAAATTTGTCACTCACGTATGCCCAATGTCTAACCCCACCCAAGACCATGTCGGACTGACCGACACATTCGCCTCGCGCCGCTATTTTCGCAAATTCGAGGTAATAACCGTTCACCTCCTGCGCGTGGCCGCGACGATGGAAGCGGAGGGCGCGATCTCGAAGCAAGAGGTGCGGATCGTGTCGCGCTACCTCTCGGGGCTGCTTTACACCTTCCGCGCGCTCAGCATGAAATACCTGCTTGTCGGCCGCGATACAGGGCGGTTCTTTGGCAGCCTTGCGATGGACAAGCGCGACAGCGGGTTCCCGGTGGCGGCCGAACTGCTGACTATGGCCAATGACGCGCAACAGGCGCAGGTGCATCTGGCGAATATGCCCTCGGAAGATGACCTGAAGACCGACATGGTTCGGACAATCATCGGCGACCGGGAAATCCCTACCAAACTGCAATTCGCGCTGTCCCAAAGGCTCTATTATGAGGAATTGCCAAAGGGTCAGCTTTTCTGGGCTCGCAACGATCCCGAATGCCACTGGATCGGGAATGAAGGCGGGCGGCGCAAATTTCTGATCCACTGGGCGGTCTATGACAGCCAGATCAACCTGCCGGTCATCTACTTGATGCAGTTGGAGGACAGTGGCAAAACCGCCCTGCCCAAGGACCAACGCCGCTGGCCCGAGGTGCAGGCGCATCTGATTGCGCAGTCCTTAGGCGGGTTGAAACTGGTGACCATTGCCAAGGGATTTGATCAGGACTTTGACGACTTGCATCCCAAACACCTGCGCCGCATCCATGTGGGGCCGATGTATTCCTCGGCCTATACCGAGCAATCCGGCCCCCTGCGGCAGGTGCTGGAGGATGCGCGGGCGCCCGAAGGTCAGGACTGGGCACTGGCCTGGACCACCGAAGAACTGCAAAGCGAAGAGGTTATCGAGGAGCGCGCCGGTTGGTTCTCAACCGTTGAGCGCGAGGTCTTTGCGCTGGACCCGTTCGGCGGTCAGGGGGCCGAGACCGGGGCGACGCACACACAGCGCTCGATCATCCTGCCCCAACGCCCGTTTCAGGTGCTGGCCGAGCGCAACCCACCGGGTTTCGCCGATGTACGCAAGTTCGTGGTCAGCAAGGCGGGGCAGGTGTTGAGGTATTGAGATTTTCGCCTTCGGCGAGAGTACTTTTGAAGAGATGAAGTAAGGGCGGCTTTTGAGATGAGTTTGACGTCAGATCAGATGGAATTGCGTGAGGCGGATATTCGCAAGCATTATCCGGCGGCAACCGCTTTGCTGAACGGTTTCGAACACGCGCCTCGGATTGTAAAGGCGGTGGAGGCGGCAGTTGAGCGGTCTCCGGGTGTATCGACAGGGCGACGGTTTCGGTCGACGACACCGGGGTTGGTGACGCGGCGCACGGTGCGCGCCGATGGGGTGCATCTGGTTGAGCGGATCGAAGCCTCGGATGAGGGCGATGCGCTGGTGTCACCACCGCAGGCCACCACCCAGCAGGCCATCCGGCGCGCCATCGCAATCGCTCTGGCCGTCGCTGAGGCTTACGCGGAACAGACGCCGCTGGCCGATCTAAAGCGTGCGAATTTGGCCGGGGATTTGCCCGCTGCACGCAAGACCGAGTTCTCGGAACTGCTGACGGCGGAGGCTCTGATCACGTCGCACGTATTCGGCAATGCTTTGGCTTACCTCATGTCATCGCATCTGGGTGAGACCACGGTTGATATCGGCGAGATTGAGGAAGTTCTGACTGACAACGGCCAACTCGCTCTGCATGGCGCGTTGTGGGAACTGGACCAGACCTTTGCCAAACACGCTCCCGATGATGCGTATTTGATCGCCGCAACCAGCGCCTATGCCGAGCAACTGATGGAGAAGGCCGCCCTGCGCGCGCAATCGGCTGGCCATCTGGCCCCGTTCCAGAACGCTGCCTGGCATATCGAGTCTGACGACCTGACGATCCGGGGGTTTGAGCCAGCCTCCAAAGCCAAATCCACCACCCTGACCATGACGTTCAAGAAACCGAACGAAGTGGTGGGCAACCATATCGCCAAGTATCAGGCGATGAAGCTGGCCAAGATGGTGATGGCCTATGACTTCGACCGCCGCCTGAACCCGTTCGCGGAACTCGGCGGGTTCATCTTCACCTTCATGGGCGACGGCAAACCGGGCACCGGCAAGACCACTCTGATTCAGATGATGGCCGGGCTGATCAACGACTATTGCCAGAACGCGGGCTATCCGTTCCGCTATCAGAACCTGAGCACCGACAATATCGACAGCTATCAGGGCAAATCCGGCCAGAACGCCAAGGCGTTTATCAACACGATCATCGACCCCTCGGTCATCGGCTTTGGTACCATCGACGACATCGACCAGCTGGCGGGCAAACGCGGCGACCGGCAGTCGTCAGCCGGTCAACTGGAAATCACTGCCGTGCTGATGGAGAGCTTTGCGGGTGCCAACACCGTCGTGCGCGGCAACTGCACTTTTGGCATGTTTTCGAACTACCTCGAGAATGTGGACGACGCCCTGCGCCAGCGGGCGGGGGCGCGGTTCCTGGTGGACGGGCCGCAGACGCGCGAGGATTACATCGACATCCTGCACCTGCTGATGGGCCGCAACCACGACATCCCGCTGGGCGAGCACGACGCCTATGCCGCGCAGGAAATCAAGAAGGCCGTTGCCGCCAGCTTCGAAAGCCACGCCCGCCCGCATGAGGACGCGCTGCTACAGGTCTATGACCGGGTCTCTGCTCAGATCGGCCAGATGGACACCATCGCCAAGCTGGGCACCTACCTCAAGGCGATCCAGCAGGCGGATGAGCGCTTTACCGGTCGTGCGATCAAGAACATCACCGACGCGGTCAAGGTCCGCGCGATGGATTTCGAACTGCCTGACGAATGGATGGAGAACCCCGACCTGTTCCTGTTTCGCGATTACGACACCAAAAGGGCGATGATCGAGGACCTGCGCCAGCCGATTACGGTGGACATGGTGATCCAAGAGATCAACCGCTACGCCGACAGCGAATTCCGCTATGCCGACAAGAGCGACGAGGTCGCCATTGAGAACGCGGTGCGTGAGATGGGCAGGATGGAAGAGGCCAAGCGGCGGTATCTGGAGGGGAAGGGGTGACGCCAGGTCTTGCCGAGATAGTTTCAGCGATTGCCAATACCGTCACAGCTTTGGCGGCGATTTCTGCAGCGATAGCCGCTTGGATTGGGCTGAATACTTGGAAAAAACAAACTAAGTGGCAGCATGACTACGAACTCGCTATCGAATTGTATGGTCGATTTCGCGAAAGACGTGAAATCTACAATTATTTTAGATCACCTCATTCAGTTTTGCCCGAGATCCAGAACGCGGAACGCAAAAAACAGATCGACAACGTACGCGCGAACGGAAAACGAACAGAAGCTCTCATTCTGTATTGGCAGGTGTTGAAAGAAACAGAAAACAAACAAGCTCGACTGTTCGATGAGGCCGAGTTGCGTTGGGGCGTGGACCTAAGACAGTTAAGTGAACCAATTATTGAATTGGAACACGAGCTGATTTGCTCTCTAGATGATCTTCGCGAGGTAGAAATCGGTAGTTTCCGCCCAACAGAAGAAGTAAAAAAAGAACTCGATCAAGTATTGAAAAGTCGGAGAGATTCAGAGAATCGAAAAGAGCGCTACAACAGTTGTTTCAGGCAGCTAGAGGCGGTTCTGAAGCCAAAGATTGTTCAGGTAGGATAGAGGAGGGCACCAAACAATGATCCGCCTCATCGAACAAGGCCTGATGTTCGGCAACCTCGTCCACATCTCCAGCCCGGCCTTAGTCGAGCGGTATAACCGCGCGTTGCAGCATCTGGCGGGCAAAACCACAGAGCTGACGGATTTTCATGTCGATATCTCGGGCTATTCGCCGGAGGTGGGGATTGAGCTGGAGGATGAGCTCTACCTCAACCCCAACGGGGTCAACCGGCAGTTCATTCTGTTGACGACCGAGCAGAAACGCGCGCCGTTGCTGAACGTCAAATTCTCGACCTCGCGCGATATCCTGCGCGAATTCATCGAGATGAACGAGGCGCAGCTTTTCGCCCTGACTGCCACCGATGCGGTGGCCGGAGAGCTGGTGAACTCGGTCATCAAACTCACAACGCCGCGCGATCTGCTGAACCTGCGCAAGATCGAGATTGAGGCCGACACCGCGGGCGGCACTCTGCGCAAGGCACAGCAACTGGCGGGGATGGTCGAACGGTTCAAAACCGAAGAGGATGCCTGGTTCGATGATGTTCTGATCGCGAAGATGATCGAGACAGCCAAGGAGACGGGGGACGTCACGCGCAATCCCGTCCGCCTGCGCCACACCGCATTCGAGCAGCGCAACTTCTGGACGGCGCATTTCGGCGGGCTGTATCTGTTCCCGGATCTGGATCACCCGGCGGCGATTTGTATGGGGGACAGGCCGGATGGCCTGCCGATCAAGTACATCTTTGGTCCGTCGCAGCGGAACCAAATTGCAAAATTTCTCGACTACAACGATCTGGTCGAACCCATCGTCAAGGCGCGCGGCGTGGATGCCGCCGCGATCTTGCAGCAGAAGATGGATTTCCTGACCATCGATGCTGCTGCGGATGCCGATGTCGATCTGACCGGGCTGGACCGCAGGGACATGCGCCGTCTGGCGCGCAACCATTCGGACCGTCTGCCCGAGGCTTATCACGGTCTGGCGCAGTTGCTGCGCTGGGCGACGGACGGGGGGCCCTGGCCGCGTGTAGCTTCGGATCATCCGGCCTATTTCTATACTTTGCGCGCCGCCGATACGCCGCACCGCGATCTGGTGAATATGCTGCTGGCCGAACTGGCCCCGCTGGATCCGCGCCAGATGTTCATTTGCCACAAAGAGCTGTTCTACCGCACTTATGCGACATGGCCGGAAACAAAAAAAGCCTATGTTGCCGAGTTCCTTGCGCGAGAGTATCAGGTGGACAAGGCAGGCGCCCGGGCCGCGCTGTTCGGGCATGAGCCGGACATGAGTGGCAGTGATCGGGTCAGCGATGATATCATCGCGCGCGTTGGTCCCTGGGGCGCAGTAGGGAGAAGTTAAATGTTGGTCGCACTCCGCTTTCTGATCCCGTTGCTGATCGTTCTGACCGTCTTGTATGTGGGCGTATCAATCTATTCCCGCCGGGTGCGACGCGGTAAACTGATCGCGCATTGGGAGAAAAAGGGCATGACAGGCGACAGGGACGCCTTTGTCCAGCGCGGGCTGATAAAGTACGACGGATCGTTTCGCCGCAAACTTATCCTTGGGATCTATGTCGTGCCGCTGGGCCTGATCGCGATCCTGATTTATGTTTCGAATTTCATGTGAGGGTTTGACCAATGCGTTATGTCAAATGGGCCATCATCATCCTGTTCTGGGGCACGATCGCGGCGGTGTCGAACTACACCCTGCCGCAGCATGACGTGGTTCGAATCTCGGACACCTATGAAAAACGGATCGACCCCGGTGAGAACAGCATCTTCTGGTCGGTTCATGATGTCGGCAGCGACCCGACCACACCGAACCGTGATGTGTTCTTCATCCAGACCCGCAAGACCAACGGCAAGGTCATGGTCTATCGGAACGAGGATACAGGCTGGGGCTGGCCGCCCTATTTCAAGCTGAACTCCTCGAACCTGCAGGCAGAAGCGGCAGACCTGAAATCAAAAACCGAGGCGCCGCGTTGGGTGGTGGTACGTCACTACGGCTGGCGCAGTGAATTCCTTTCGATCTTTCCGAACGCCGTTAAGATATGGCAGGTCGACAGCCCGGATGTGCGGATCATTCCATGGTTCAACATCATCTTCCTGACTGTTTTCTTCGCCCTTGTTTGGGCCATCTGGGTGCGCTGGCACAGGTTCCGAGAAGCCCGCATCGACCCAATGATGGAGAATGTGGAAGACGGCCTGTATGCCGCAGGCGACGCGATCGAGGAACGCAGCAGCAGGTTTCGCAGGTGGCTGAACAGTTGGAAGTCAAAGTAGGGGCCGAATATGACTGGGCCGGCCTTGGTGTCACCGAACAATGAATTCAGCATGCAGCGCACCGGCGGCTTTGATCGTCTTCAATATGTCAATCATGTCCCTTGGAGAAACGCCCAAAGCGTTCAAACCGGCCACCACTTCTGACAAGGTTGTCGCTTCGGGTATTTCTGCCAGCCCGGTGCCTTCTTCTTCGTCAATACCTGCGACGGTTCTGGGAACGACCACCGTTTCGCCACGCGCGAACGGGTTGGGCTGGATTGCGATCGGAGCCTCTTCGACGGTGAGGGTCAGATTGCCTTGGGATACCGCCACCCTCGAGATACGCACCTCTTGACCCATCACGATGGTGCCCGAGCGTTGATCAACCACGACACGAGCCTTGGTTTCCGGCTCTACCAGGATGTTTTCGATGCGTCGAAGTGCATGTGCAGCTGATCGTGCGCCGGTGGCGGGAATGCTTAACTCCACCGTGCCGGAATCTCTCATGATGGCCACTGCCTTTCGGAATTCTGAATTGACTGCAGTTTCGATTCGTTCACCCGTTGTGAAATCCGGTTCTCGTAGGGCCAGGCGGATTTGACTGAGCGACGACAGTTCAAATTCGATTTCACGCTCAACCTTGGCGCCGGACGGAATGACGCCAGAAGTCGGAACTCCGCGCACAACGGATGCGGCCTCGCCCTCTGCCGCCCCGCCCAGAAGCTGGGATAGCGATGTCGCCTGAGCGGCAATTGATCCTGCTGTCTGAAGGGCAAGCACGAAAAGCCTCAAGCTTAAGCCAAGTGCCAGACCCGTCAGGATTTCGGTGCCGATCAGCCGCACTACGGGGAACAGTCCAGACATCGCCCCGGACGGGTCAATTGCGGAAGAAACCACGAGCGTAAATGCCACTGCTATCGCCAGTTTTACGCGGGCCGGAATGCTGCGCTCTCCGAAGGCAGGCAGAAGGGAAACCAAAGCGGAAACCCGCAGGAAAACGGCGAACAAGTGCTCAAGCTCGCTACTGATAAACGGCAGCAAGTCGGGGGGCAGGCCGATCACGCGGGCACCGTACCGACAAGTGCCGGCCTGGCTTCCAAGCCGATTTCTTCAAATGACAGAACCGGGTTCGAGATGCCGCGTGCGTGCAGGATCGTGCGCAGCAACCTGCGTCGACGGGTCGAAGTCACAACGGCCGCAAACACGCCCCGATCCGCGGTTTGCGCAGCGCTTTGCACGACACCGTCTGCAAGCTTGTTGAACAG
Organism: Ruegeria sp. CDSB136; assembly: GCF_059610965.1. Classification (NCBI taxonomy): domain Bacteria; kingdom Pseudomonadati; phylum Pseudomonadota; class Alphaproteobacteria; order Rhodobacterales; family Roseobacteraceae; genus Ruegeria; species Ruegeria sp. CDSB136. Next base: position 71,831 of record NZ_JBXWOP010000009.1, on the reverse strand, counting down.
GTTGGGCGGAAGCGCGACGTCGAGACCTGCGTTTTGGGCGTCGATTTGGTAAGTGGCGAACGTGTCCTCCCACTCCGGTGCCAGTTGGATCAGTGGGATCGACCCATCTTCGCGCTTCATGTCGGCGACCAGCTGGAACCCGAGACGTTGGCGCACCAGTTCGCAAATCCCTTCGGGCAGAGTTGTGGTCAGCCGGGCCTCGGCCACGGTTTCCAGGATCAGGGCCATGTTTCGGATGGACACCCGTTCGTCCAGCAGCAGCCGCAGAACGGAATGTAATGTATCGATCGGGACCTTGTCCGGGATCAGTTCGTCCAGCAACTTGCGGTTGGCCTCGGCCCGGCCCGGATCGCTCAGCCGAGTCATTTCGGACAAAAGACGCCGCAGCGACTTGAGTGTCAGCAGTCGGGAGAAGTTCTGCTTGATGATTTCAAGCAGATGGGTCGCCAGGATTTCGGGGGGCGAGACGATCGTTGCGCCGCTCAGGGCCGCAGCCTCCCGATCTTTGGGCAGTATCCAACGGGCAGGTGCGCCGTAGACAGGTTCGGTCACATCATTTCCGTCCGGCAGAATGTCCGGCCCTTCCTGAATCAGCGCCAATACAAGGTCGGGGTTCAGAACACCGCGCGCCTGTTCGACGCCCTGAACTTTGATAACGTAAGTGCCGGTTGGAAGATCGGCGCGATCGGTCAACCGAATTTCGGGCAGGATCAGACCAAAGCCAGAGGCGACATATGTCCGCATATTGGCGATCCGCGCGTCCAGACCGGTGCCTGGGTTTAGAACCATGCTGACCAGATCCGGCGCGAATTCCAGATGAACGTCGTCCAGGTCCAGGATGTCTCCGATGGCCTGCGGGGTCGGGGCATCGGTCTCGGGTGCCGGTGAGTGCGCTTTTGTCAGCTCGGATTTTTGTTTGCTGTAAACGCTGTAGGCTGAGTATCCCAAAACACCTGCGCCTAGAATGAAGGGCAGAAACGGCAGGCCTGGCACCAACGCAAACAGGGCCATCAGCAGCGAGACTGTGCCCAATGCAGCCGGGTGCCGCCCCAACTGCGAGAAGATGGCGCTGTCGGTTGCCCCCTGCGTGCCGCCCCGCGCCAGCAGCAGCGCGGACGCGATTGAGATAATGACCGCAGGGATTTGTGAGACCAGCCCATGACCAACCGTCAGGATCGAATAGGTTTCGAAGGCGGATGCAACCGGCATACCATGCACGATCACGCCCATGACCAGACCCATGACAAGGTTCAGCAAGGTGATCAGCAACCCGGCAACGGCGTCGCCCTTGACGAATTTGGACGCACCGTCCAGCGAGCCGAAGAAAGTCGTTTCCTGCTGTTCTGTTTCGCGCCGTTCCTTGGCTTGCTGATGGTCGATGGCCCCTGCGGACATGTCGCTGTCAATTGCAAGTTGTTTGCCCGGCATCCCATCCAGCGCAAACCTGGCTCCGACCTCGGCCATGCGGGCGGCGCCCTTGGTGATCACCATGAAATTCACGATCAGCAGAACGCCAAACACGACGAGACCCAGAAAGATGCTTCCGCCCATGGCGAATTGGGCAAACCCCTCGATCACATCACCTGCGGCGTTGGTGCCCTAATGACCCTGACCGATGATCAGCTTGGTGGACGAAACATTCAGCGACAATCGTAGCATCAGGGATGACAGCAGGATCGTTGGAAAAGATGAGAAATCCAGCGGGCGTTCGATAAACAGAGTCAAGGTGAAGATCAGAATAGCCAGCGCAAACGACGCTGCCAGCCCCACATCCAGAACCCAGGCGGGCATTGGCAGGATCATCATCACGATGACCGTCATCAAGGCCAGCGCCAGCAGGACGGTCGGCGAAAACACAGAGCGGGCATCAAACCTGAACACGATCACCCCCTTAGTTGAAGACGATAAAGGCGGTGGCACTATCCGCTACCGGAACCAGCGACCCCAGCATTACCCGTTTTGGCGCTTCAGATCGCGACGGAAGCAATGGTTCAGAGGACTGTGTAATAGGATCGCGGGCAACTGCCGCATACTTTCTCGGCTCGTTCTCGTTGAGACGCGCCAATTCGGTCTGAAAACGCTCGGAATAGGTCTGGGCCAAAGCGGGAGTGCGAGAGTGATAAGCACCGGCCGCTGCGGGCCAGGATGCCAACTCTGCAAACAGGTCTTTTAGGAAACCGGCGGCATACCTGGCGTTCTGATCCGGGTCGAACATTTCGTCAATCGACCGGAATGCCTGCCCGTGCCAGCGATAGTTGATCTGGAAGCAGCCAATGTCGAAACTGCGTGCGCCCGCTTTGAAGATTTGGAAAACATGGGATTTTGCCTCGACCTCGCTGTCAAACCAAAGACCTTGCCCCTCGACATTGATCGCCCACGGCCAAGGGCGCAGGGTGCCGGCGACATTAAGACCGGATTCCACGCGCGCGCGCGGCCCGTAGAACATCCAGAGGAACCCCTTCCGACAAAGCGGCTTGCCTCATGGCCTGATCACACAGATCGGCGGTTCTTGCGTCAGGTCGTGCATGCAGCGAACGCCCGGCAAAAAGCAAAATCAGAAGGAAAAGGAGTATTCGATGGGGCATTCTGCCGGTCCGGGATCTTGATCAGTCCGGGGCAGGCTAGCCGCGCATCGGTTTACATAGGGTTATCGCAGCATCAGTTCCGGTCGATCCGGCGGCCAAACACAACGCTTGTGTTGGTTCGCATGACGCCCGGGATCTTGGCGAGTTCGTCGACGAGGATGTCCAAATCTTCGATATGCGGTGCTTCGGCACTCAGCAGCAGGTCGAATTCTCCGTTGATGGACAGGCACAGTTTGACCTCGGGATAGGCTTCAAGACGTTTGATGATGCGGGCCGTTTCTTTTTGCTGCACTTCCAGCAGAACGATGACCTGAACACGCGGCGTGTCTTGCGGGCTATGCAAAACCACAGAGTACCCTGCAATTACACCGCGATCTTCCATGCGGCTGATACGCTCGTGAACGGTGGTGCGCGCCACGCCCAGCTTTGCTGCGATCCGGGTTGTTGATTCACGCGCGTTCTGCTGAAGTGCGGCAACGATATTTCGATCAAGTTTGTCCATGGTGGCCAAGGTTTAGAGCATTAGCATACAGATGCTCAAGTTCCTGCTGACCTCATTTGTGTCGCGGCAAAATCCCGTCCCGGCCGGGCCTGGTCACAATGACGCCCGCTGGATGGCGTTGAGTTTGCGGACCAAACCTCCTATCTCGTGGTTTGAGACCGAACAAAGGAAAAATCCGTGGCGAACCACTTGTACAAAAACGACCTGCCGGATGGGCTGGATCTGGGCCCGGTCGTGGCGATCGACTGTGAAACCATGGGTTTGAATCCGCATCGGGACAGGTTGTGCGTTATCCAGATGTCGGGTGGCGATGGGCACAGCCATATCGTTCAAGTCGAAAATGGGCAGACATCAGCGCCGAACCTGTGTGCCATGCTGGAAAATCCCGATGTGCTGAAGCTGTTTCATTTCGGGCGATTTGACATCGCGGTCATGTACCACACATTTGGTGCGCTGGCGGCGCCGGTCTATTGTACCAAGATCGCCAGCCGACTGGTACGCACCTATACAGACCGGCACGGGCTGAAGAACCTGTGCCAGGAACTGATCGGCGTCGACATCTCGAAACAGCAGCAAATGAGCGACTGGGGTGCGGAATCCCTGACCGAGGCCCAGCTGGACTATGCCGCCTCGGACGTTTTGTACCTGCACCAGTTGCGCGATGCGCTGAATGGGCGCCTGGCACGCGAGGGCCGGACCGAGATGGCGCAGGCCTGTTTTGATTTCCTGCCGATGCGTGCCAAGCTGGACCTCGCCGGTTGGCCTGAAACGGATATTTTTGCGCACTCATGACTGACAACGAATCCTTTCTGAAAACCGCGCGGCAGGTCATCACTGACGAAGCCCGTGCGCTTGACGTTCTGGCGGACGGCCTGGATGAAAATTTTGCCACTGCCGTCCAGATGATCCTGCAGGCAACCGGTCGGATCATTGTCAGCGGGATCGGCAAATCGGGCCATATCGGCCACAAGATCGCGGCGACGCTGGCGAGTACCGGGACACCCGCCTATTTCGTGCACCCGGCCGAGGCAAGCCACGGCGATCTGGGCATGGTGTCGAAGGGCGATGTGGTTCTGGCGATTTCGAACTCGGGCGAGGCACCGGAACTGGCCAATCTTCTGGCCTTTACCCGGCGGTTCGGCATCCCTCTGATCGGTCTGTCCAGCAAGCCCGAAAGCACGTTGATGAAACAGGCGGACGTGCATCTGCTGATCCCGTCGATGGGTGAGGCCTGCGGCTTTGGCATGGTGCCTTCGATTTCGACGACGCTGACGCTTGCAATGGGGGATGCGCTGGCGATTGCCTTGATGAAGTACCGCGATTTCCGGCCTGAAAACTTCCGTGACTTCCACCCCGGCGGCAAACTCGGCGCGCAGCTCAGCAAGGTTCGCGATCTGATGCATACCGACACGCCGATCGTTTCCTCGGGCACGCCGATGAGCGAGGCGTTGCTGGTCATGAGCCAGAAGGGTTTTGGCGTTGTCGGCGTTAGTGATGCCGAGGGGCGGTTGCTGGGCATCGTGACCGATGGCGACCTGCGGCGGCATATGCAGGGTCTGCTTGACCTGACCGTCGATCAGGTGATGACCGAGAACCCGCGTACCATCGGACCGGGTGAACTGGCCGAGAGCGCCGTGGCTCTGATGACGATGCAGACGCCCAAGATTACCTGTTTGTTTGTGGTCGATCCGGCCTCGGGCGGGCGGGCTGAAGGCATTTTGCACATTCACGATTGCCTGCGCGTCGGGTTGGGCTGAAAGGTGGAAACTGTGGACCGCTATTCCCGCATGGTACAGTTCTTGAAGGTGCTGTTGCCACTGGTGGCTATCCTGATGCTGTCCACGGTGTTCCTTCTGTCCCGCAGCATCGAGACAGACGTGTCGGTTCCATTCCCGCAAACGGAAATCAACGATCGCCTTGCCGACCAGGTTATTACCCAGCCCGACTACCGGGGCACAACCCGCAAGGGCGAAGACGTACACATCAAGGCCATACAGGCGGCAAAAGGGGCCGAAGGATCTGTCCCGACCGCGGCCGAGTTTCGGGGGCGTCTGGGGCTGTTGAATGGCGGTGTCATAACATTGGATTCAAATTCGGGCATGATCCGACCAGACAAAAAGACGGCAACTTTTGTCGGCGACGTAGTCATAACCACCACGGACGGCATCCAGGTCACCACGGATTTGCTGAACACCTCGTTGGATGAAATCCGCGGGGATACACCGGGTCAGGTTAACGGAACCGGACCGATCGGTGATTTCTCGGCCGGGCGCATGACATTTGGGACTGAAAAAAAGGACGGACCGGTCCATATTGTTTTTACAGATGGCGTAAAGCTGGTGTATGAGCCGGCAAAAGCAGAAAGATGAAGTGTGTTTGATTTTCGAATTGCCCTTGTTTGCATCGCTCTGGTGACGAGTGCCGTTTCCGCGACCGCGCAGGAAACGCAGGTGGCGTTTGGGTCGACCAAGGCGGACCCCAGTTTGCCGGTCGAAGTGACGTCGGAAACACTCAACGTCAATCAGGAAAACGGGTCGGCCGAGTTTCTGGGAAATGTCATCGTGATTCAGGGCGAAATGCGTCTGACTGCAGAACGAGTTCTGGTCATCTACAACAACGAGCGTTCGGCGATCGAGCGGCTAGAGGCCACGGAAGACGTGGTTCTGGTAAGCCCTCCCGACGCGGCGCAGGGGGATTGGGCCGAATATACGATTGATTCCGGTGTGATCCTGATGAAGGGCAATGTTCTTCTGACACAGGGGCCAAGCGTCATCAGCGGCGATCAGATGAATGCCAACCTGACCACAGGTACCGCAACCATGACCGGTCGGGTGAAAACGATCCTGCAACAGGGCAACAACTGATGGCACGACCCAACTTATCCGTTGCCGACGGCACCTCGGGTCTCAGAATCGAGAAACTGCGAAAGTCCTATCGCAAGAAGACCGTGATCCGGGATGTTTCGATGACACTGGGCCGGTCCGAAGTTGTGGCTTTGCTTGGTCCCAACGGGTCGGGCAAGACGACGACGTTCTATTCTGTCGCCGGGCTGGTTTTCCCCGAGGCGGGCACGGTCACGCTGGACGGGCACAATGTCACGACTTTGCCGATGTACCGGCGCGCCCGGATGGGGATCGGTTATCTGCCTCAGGAGATGTCGATTTTTCGCGGCATGAGCGTCGAGGACAATATCGCCGCTGTGCTGGACATAACCGTCAGCCACGCCCATCGCCGCAAGGAACGTTTGGAAGAACTTTTGTCCGATTTCTCGATCGAGCATTTGCGGCGGGCCCCGGCCCTGGCTTTGTCAGGGGGGGAAAGACGCCGGGTGGAAATCGCCCGCTGCCTGGCTGCCGATCCCAAGTATTTGCTTTTGGATGAACCGTTTGCGGGTGTGGACCCTATCAGTGTTGGGGATATCCGGCATTTGGTTGCCGACCTGAAAAAGCGCGGAATTGGTGTTTTGATCACGGATCACAACGTCCGCGAAACGCTGGAAATTGTGGACAGGGCCTACATCCTGCATGACGGAAAGATGCTGATGTCCGGCACGCCGGACGAAGTTGTTGAAAACGAGAATGTGCGCCGCGTGTATCTGGGTGAAAACTTCAGGATTTCATAGGCTTGCGCTGATCTGCACTTGCTGCATGTCGGAAATTACACAAATACGCTTTTGTTTTGATTGACTCTTCCGCCGCCTCTTGGCTCAATTGGCTCATGGCAGTTTTGCGGTTCCAGTCTGGATCACGATATTCCTTCTCCGAAGGGCGCGATGGCAGACAACCACAAAACATGTCGCTACCCCCCACCCGATAAAAACAAGCTCGCCGCGTAACGTGGCGTCAGAATGGGTGTGAATTGTGAAGGAGATCACATGCGTTACCAAATCAGCGGAAAACAGATCGACATCGGCGCGGCGCTGCAGACCCACGTGCAGACCGAGCTGGGCGAGGTTGTGGGTAAGTATGCCCAGCGCCCGACGGACGCCGCCGTCGTCTTTTCCCGTTCAGCGCATGAATATGTATGCGAGACCACGGTGCATCTGTCGACGGGCCTGACCGCCCAGGCCAAGGCCCACGCAATCGAGATATATGCGGCATTCGAGGCTTGCTGCGACAAAATGGAGACACAACTGCGCAGATACAAGCGCCGCCTGAAAGACCACCATAAGGATCGATCCGAGCCGGTTGAACTCTTCGGCGCGTCCTCATATATCCTCGCCTCTAATGAATCGGAGACGGCTGACGAACCCGAATCGCTGCAGCCCATGATTGTGGCTGAGATGGAAACAAAGATACCATCTCTCAGCGTTGGCGAAGCTGTTATGCAAATGGAACTTGCAGGCGCCCCGGTGCTGGTGTTCCGTAATGAAAACAAGGACGGATTGAATGTCGTGTATCGCCGGGATGACGGCAATATCGGGTGGATCGATCCGTAACAGGCAAGATTGAAAGACGGGCCCCGGTTTTGGCCGGGGCAACGTCATGGAGCGTGATCATGGAGCTGTCGAGCATACTGAAGCCCGAAGCCGTACGTGTATTGTCATCTGCTTCCAGCAAGAAGCGGTTGTTTCAGGAAATCAGCGATGTCGCTGCCGCCACCCTTGGGCTGGACGCGCAGGAAGTTGTGGACAGCCTGCTGGAGCGTGAAAGCCTCGGCCCGACCGGGGTTGGCCATGGCGTGGCGCTGCCACATGCGAGATTGCCGCAGCTTCAGGCCGTTTCGGGCGTATTCGTCATGCTGGAAAAGCCTATTGATTTCGGTTCGGTCGACCGTCAGCCAGTCGACATTGCCTTTTCGTTGTTTGCGCCGGAAGAAGCGGGTGTCGATCATCTCAAGGCTTTGGCGCTTGTGTCGCGGACCTTGCGTGACACATCTGTCTGCGCAAAGTTGCGGGCAAATCCTGACCCCGTCAAACTTTATGCCATTCTGACTGAAGCGCAGTCGATGCAGGCTGCGTAACCTGGCTCTATTGAAAAAGCCCCCGCTATCCGGAGGCTTTGTTGCGGCCCGAGGCGATCAGCCGCCTGTGCCCATTTCCAGTGTCCACCAGATTTTGCCGCCTTTTTCCTGATGCCAGGCAAAGCCCATCTGGCTTGCCTTCGGATCCATGATGACGGCGCGCGGGCCGGGCTCCTGCATCCATGCGGCCAGGGTTTCGGTCTCGGTCTCGTAGGTTTCCGATATCGCTTCGCCCAGGAAGGTCCCGAAGTAGCCTGCGCGCGCGGCGCGATCGATGGGCGAGGATCCGTCCGATCCGAAATGCCAGGGGCGGTTCTGACGGGCCATGTCTTTGGAATGGGTGGCTGCGGCCGCATTCAGTTGGGCATTCAGTTGAACCGGTTGCAGGCCCGAGGCCTGACGGAGTGCATTCACCGAATCCAACATGCGGAATTGTAGTTTATCGGTGCTGCCGCGAATCTTGTAGACTGTCGGCAACGGCCGCCCGTCGGCCCCCAAGGCTGTGGTTGAGGTGTCCGTGCATGCCGCCAGTGCGACAAGGCAAATAACTAGCAGAGAAAGGATACGCGTCATGGTCGACCTGATAATTGTGTTATCAACGGGCATAGCGTGACTGAACGCGCTGGGCAAACGTACAATGGCCACAACCCGCGTGATTCTGCCGGTTTGATTTGCGACTGAAGCATTCTGGCAATAAAATGATCCGAAATTTCCAAGTCACCTAAGCAAAGGACCCTTTGTCATGGTCAAAAAACGTATTCAGCCCTCGACCCGCCGCGGATTTCTGGCAGGTGCGACGGCCGTGCTGGCCACGCCGGCAATCGCCCAGTACATTCCCGGAGACCCATTGCGTCCTGCTCCGGAAGCAGAACCGGCGGTTCGCCGCAATGTTTCGGGCTTCCGGGCGTTGGACTGGCAGCCCTATTTTTCCAATACCAGAAACGGTGCCATTTTGGTCGATACCGTCTCGCGGGCGCTGCATTATTGGTCAGATGATCAATCTGTATACAAACTCTACCCATCTTCGGTTCCATTGACCGAAGAACTGACCCGCCGCGGACGGACGAGCGTGATCCGGAAGGTCGAAGGCCCAAGCTGGTCGCCGACGCCGTCGATGAAGAAGCGAAATCCGGAATGGCCCGACTATATCCCGCCTGGTCCGGATAACCCTTTGGGAACACATGCTTTGTACCTGAGCTGGAAATATTATCGCATTCACGGCACCCATGACACGCGCAAAATCGGGCGCCGGTCTTCAAACGGCTGTATCGGCCTGTTCAACGAGGACATTGCCGAGCTGTTTTCTATGGCGAAGGTTGGCACGCAAGTGTTGCTAATTTGACGACATTTTCATGCACGAACCCGCTTGGCGATCAAGTTGCAATTGCAATCCCTGCGCATTGCTGATTAGAAAAAAACACGAGGTAAGTCTTAGATGTGTGACTCCACTAATCGGAATCACGCAAATTCTGGAGGTTAATATGAAAAAACTCGTTCTCGCCGCTGCTCTGACCGCTGCTGCTTCGACTGCCTATGCTGGCAACCTGGAAGAGCCGGTTGTAGAGGCACCTGTCGTTGTCGAAGAAACCCAAGGTTCGTCGCAGGGTATCATCCTGCCGCTGATCCTGCTGGTTGTTGTTGCCGCAGCTGTTGCAGCAAGCTAATTCGACAAGCTGATCAAAGAAAAGGCGGTGGATTTATCCATCGCCTTTTTTTGTGTCCGGTCCGTGGGTCGTTCAGTCCAGCCAGCCCCTGAGATTGTCTTCGATCACCGCGCCAAGTGCGGCGATATGCGAATCATCGGCGTTGAGGCATGGGATATAAGTAAAGCCCTCGCCGCCGGCCTCCTCAAAGCTTTCCCGAATTTCTTCGTTGATTTCTTCCAGCGTTTCGATGCAGTCGGCTGAAAAGGCCGGGGCGATTACCGCGATGTTCTTTTTGCCCTGCCGCGCCAGATCGGCGACGTGATCGACGGTGTAGGGCTTCAGCCATTCCTCGGGTCCGAACCTGGACTGGAACGTCGAAACCAGCTGATCGTCTGTCCAGCCCAGCCGCTCTTTCAGCAATCTGGTCGTTTTTGCGCATTGGCAGTGATAGGGGTCGCCTTGCTGCAAATAGCGTTCCGGCATCCCGTGATAGGAACAGACGAGAATGTCGGGCCTCGTCTCCATCTCTGCATAAGCGCGCTCAACCGACCCCGCCAATGCGTCGATGTAGGCAGGTTCGTCAAAATACGCGGGTACGGTCCGGGTGGCCGGTTGCCAGACCTCCTCCATCAGCGCCCGGAAGAACTGATCATTTGCTGTCGCTGTCGTGGCTCCCGCGTATTGCGGGTAGAGCGGGAAGAACAGGATGCGGTCACAGCCCGCCGCCACCATCTCGCTTACTTTGGACTTGGTCGAAGGGTTGCCATAGCGCATGCAGAAATCGACCATCACCTGATCGCCGTAACGATCTTGCATTGCGTTGCGCAGCTTGGCTGTCTGGTCCTTGGTGATCGTCATCAACGGGCTTTCGCCCTCGTCGTGATTCCAGATCGATTTGTAGGCCTCACCCGAGCTGAACGGGCGCTTGGTCAGGATGATCCCCTGCAGGATCGGTTGCCACTTCCACTTTGGATAGTCGATCACGCGTTGATCCGACAGAAACTCGTTCAAATAACGCCGCATCGGCCAATAGCTGTAGTCATCCGGCGTGCCGAGATTTGCCAGCAGGATTCCGACGCGGCCCGTTTTGACCTTTGGGTGGTCGGCTGGTGCATGGTCGGGGCGGGTTGCGTCAGTCATTTAGGCTTCCTGAGTTTTTGTGGTCCGGCCTGAGATAAACGGAAATGCCCGGCGGTCAATCGGACAGTTTGCCTTCTTTTGTCCCTAAAGCTTCAGCTAGTCGCATGCGGGCGGACCCGGGGCGCAACGGTTGCGGTTGGCTGTCGTGCGGGGACCAGCCTGTCAGGCAGATCAATTCGAACGTCGCCAGCAGACGGCCCTGAGGCGACGCAAAGTGGCGGTTGTAGATGGTCTGGGCTTTGTCAAAGATAAGGCGTTGAGTCGGGTATTTCAGACGGGCGGTCAGAATATTGGTCTCACCCATTGCGCGAAGATCGTGCATCAGGTGCATCAGGTCACGGTATTCCGCTGTCACGGTAGCCCTGTCGGCCACGGGCAATGCAAATCCGGCCCGCTGCAATAGCCCACCCAGATCCCGCAGTTCTGCCATCGGGGCGATGCGGGGGCTGAGCCCCCCGGTTACTTCGATCTCGGCCTGGCCCAGGGCTGCACGCAGTTCGTGCAGGGTTTCACCACCGGGACAGACGCCCAGCAGCAGCCCGTCCGGGCGCAGGGCGTGACGGCATTGGATCAATTGCCCGACCGGGTCATTGGCCCAGTGCAGCGCGATCGCGTGAATAACCAGATCATGCGATCCACTCTCCAGCTCCAGAACCTCACTATCCGCTATGGTGGTAGCAGCGGGCAGAAAATCGCGCCAGAGATGCGGGAACGGAGTGATAATCGCCGGTGCTGTAAAGGTTCTGTTAACCATCAAAAGCCGATCCTTCACCTCATCCATGGCAGCGTGATGCAGGAACAACGCATCGTCCCGGGCACGGGCGCGGCGCATGGTCAGTATCGAGCGATCAAACGGCGAGGGTGCAGTGTCGGCAGGCAGTTTCATGGGTCGCAAGTATCGCATGTGGCAGCGGATTCAAACCGTTGTTGCACTGATCTACCCGCCGCGTTGCCTGGGATGCGGCGTATTGACGGAATCCGACTTTGGTTTGTGCGGCTCCTGTTGGCGTGACACACCATTCATCGGCGGGACCGTCTGCGAAACCTGCGGAATGCCGATAGAGGGCGAGGCGGATGGTCACAGAATCGAGTGCGACGATTGTCTGGCGAGCCCCCGACCATGGAGGGACGGGCGCGCAGCGCTGTTGTATCAGGGTCAGGCACGATCGCTGATCCTGAGCTTCAAGCACGGTGACAGGCCCGAACTGGCCCGAACAGCGGCCCTTTGGATGGCGCGGGCAGGCCAAGATCTGCTTCGCGACGAGATGCTGATCGCACCTGTCCCGTTGCACTGGTCGCGCCTGCTGAAACGGCGATACAATCAGTCTGCCCTGCTGGCGCAAAGTCTGGCCCGTGAAACCGGCCTGGACATGTGTCCGGACCTGCTGGTGCGTCGAACAAAAACCCCGGTTCTGGATGGCAAAACCGCAGCGGAACGGGCGGACATCCTGTCTGATGCGATCGCAGTTCACCCCAAGCGGCGAAACCTGCTGACAGGCCGCGATATCCTTCTGGTGGATGACGTGATGACATCCGGCGCGACTTTGGCAGCCTGTACCCGGGCATGCCAGATCGCGGGGGCAAATCATATTTTCGTGTTGGTACTGGCGCGCGTTGCCAAGGATGCCTAATTCGCTCAAGATTGCGCGAAATCTAGGGAACGGAACATGAAGCCGGTAGAAATCTACACCTCGCCGCTATGCGGCTTTTGCCACGCTGCCAAACGCCTGCTCAAGCAGAAGGGTATCGATTTCAAAGAAATCGATGTCCTGATGGACCCCAAGCGAAAACCAGAGATGATCAAACGGGCCTCGGGTAAACGCACGGTGCCTCAGATCTTTGTAGGTGACATCCATGTCGGCGGTTGCGATGACCTGTACGAGCTGGACCGGCAGGGCAAGCTGGACCGTCTGCTGGCGGCCTGATGAAAACGGCGCTGTTGCAAATCACTTCGTCGGATGACCCGGCAGAAAACCTCATTATGGTGCGCGCCATGATGGCCGATGCGGCAGCGCAGGGCGCGCAGTTTGTCCTGACGCCCGAGGTCACGAATTGCGTCTCGACAAACACCACACGGCAGCGCGAAGTTTTGCAGCACGAAGAAGATGACATCACGCTGGCCGGCCTGCGAGAACAGGCCGCCACGCTTGGTGTCTGGCTGCTGATCGGCTCGCTGGCGGTCAGGACCCATGACGCAGATGGGCGATTCGCCAACCGGTCCTTCCTGATCGAACCGAAGGGTCAGATCGTGGCCCGCTATGACAAGATTCACATGTTCGACGTGCAGGTCACCGAGTCTGAGACCTTCCGCGAATCCAGGAACTATCGGCCAGGCGACAAGGCAGTGATTGCCGAGACCGATTTCGGCAAGGTTGGCATGACTGTCTGCTATGACATTCGCTTCCCGCAACTTTACGCGGCGCTGGCGCAGTCCGGCGCGCGGATTCTGACTGTTCCGGCGGCTTTTTCACCGGTTACCGGCGCGGCCCATTGGGAACCGTTGTTGCGCGCGCGCGCGATTGAGACCGGCTGTTGGGTTCTGGCCCCGGCACAAACGGGTGAGCATCCGAAAACCCGCGGCAGGACGCGTCATACCTATGGCCACAGCATGGTTGTGGCCCCTTGGGGAGAGGTGCTGATCGACGCAGGTAACGATCCGGGCATTCACATTTTCGATTTGGATGATAGTTCTGTGACACAGGCGCGCAGCCGTGTGCCCTCATTGACTCACGTGCGGCCTTTCGACGGGCCCTGATCCAGAACCGGAATATGACGGACGAGAAAAATGCCCTTGCGGTCACGCTTTTCAGCGAGATCCTGACCGCCGATCAGCTTTTGCGAAACCGGCTCAGCCGGGTGCTGCCCAAGGGCATGGAGATCTCGCATTTCTCGGTGCTGAACCATCTGGTCTTTGTCGGAGACGAGCGCAGCCCGGCGCAACTGGCCAACACATTCCATGTGACCCGAGGTGCGATGACCAACACTTTGGCCAAGCTGGAATGGGCCGGATACATCCACATTCGACCCGACTGGGACGATGCCCGTCGTAAGATGGTGGCGATCAGCCCCGCCGGCCGCCGAGCGCGCGATCAGGCGATTTCGTCGATTGCACCGCTGATCAACCGAGTGGTCGGAGAGTTGGGTCTGGAGCGGGTCCGCAGCACCCTGCCCGTGTTGCGGGATTTGCGGTTGCAGCTTGAGGGTGAATAGGGGCAATTCGGCATCCAGCGTCAGATGGGCGCTTGCCCCCATCTCGATCAGCTCACCCCGGCTTCACGCTTGCGGTCACGTAATTCACGCTGAGGTCGCGGTCGGAAATTGACCAATTCCACAGGATTGGGTTGAACACGAACCCCTTGCGGTCGACCGGGTCCAGCCCTGCCTGGCGCAGCAGGTCGAACAATTCGTCTGGTGTGATGAACTTGTGCCACTCATGGGTGCCGCGCGGCAGCCAGCGCATGACCACTTCGGCTCCGATGATCGCCATGGCGTAGGATTTCGGATTGCGGTTGATGGTCGAACAGATCTGCAGTCCGCCGGGTTTCAGCAGGTGCTGGGTCGCCGTCAGGTAGCTGAGCGGATCAGCAACGTGTTCGACAACTTCCATGTTCAGGACAACGTCGAACTGTTCGCCTGCCTCGGCCAGCGATTCGGCCGTTGTGTGGCGATAGTCGATTTGCAGCCCGGATTGTTCCGCATGAATACGTGCGACGGGCAGGTTGCCTGCGGCGGCGTCGGCGCCGACGACCTCGGCCCCCAGTCGGGACATCGGCTCGCTCAGCAATCCGCCACCGCATCCGATATCCAGCAAACGCAGGCCTTCAAAGGGATCAGGGTCCTTCAGGTCGCGATCGAACTCGCCCGCAATCTGTTGTGTGATATAGTCCAGACGGCACGGATTCAGCATGTGCAATGGCTTGAATTTACCATGCGGATCCCACCATTCCGCGGCCATCGCTTCGAATTTTGCGATCTCGGAAGGGTCGACCGTGTTCGGATGCGCTTGCATTCCTGTCTCCGTATGCTCTTTTACCCGTAAGGACTATATAGGCCAATAATGGACAAGTACCCGGACCAAAAGCGCGCAGTTCAATATCTCTACCCGCCGACCGACCCGTTCGATCAGCGGATGGTGGATGTGGGCGACGGGCATCGCATCTATATGGAACAATGCGGCAATCCCGACGGGATACCGGTCGTGGTTTTGCATGGCGGCCCGGGTGGCGGCTGCAGTCCGGCGATGCGCCGCTATTTTGATCCTGATGTTTACCGGGTGATTCTTTTCGACCAGCGCGGCTGTGGCCGGTCCCGGCCCCACGCTGCGGTCGAGGACAACACGACATGGCATCTGGTTGACGATATCGAACGCTTGCGGGTTTTGCTGGACATAGATGAGTGG
Source organism: Ruegeria sp. CDSB136 (assembly GCF_059610965.1). Lineage (NCBI taxonomy): Bacteria > Pseudomonadati > Pseudomonadota > Alphaproteobacteria > Rhodobacterales > Roseobacteraceae > Ruegeria > Ruegeria sp. CDSB136. The sequence goes on along the minus strand of NZ_JBXWOP010000009.1, from coordinate 56,597 downwards.
ATCGTTTTTGGCGGCAGCTGGGGGGCCACCTTGGCGCTGATCTACGCGCAGGCCCATCCGGATCACGTTGCCCGTCTGGTGCTGCGTGGCGTGTTCCTGATGACAAAGGCCGAACTGGACTGGTTCTATGGCGGTGGGGCCGGAAAATTCTGGCCCGAGCAGTGGGCGAAATTCACGTCCCTGCTGCCCGAATCTGAACTGCACGATACAATCACCGCCTATCACAAACGCCTGTTTTCAGGCGATCGCGCGACCGAAATCCTGTATGCCCGCGCCTGGTCCAGTTGGGAGAATGCGCTGGCTTCGATCCATTCCAACGGATCGACCGGGGAAAGCCCCGGAGAGTATGCGCGCGCCTTTGCTCGGCTTGAAAACCACTATTTCATGAATGGTGGATTTCTTGAGAAAGACGGCCAGATTCTGGATCGGATGGATCGGATCGCACATATTCCCGGCCATATCGTTCAAGGTCGCTATGACATGATCTGCCCGCCGCAGGCAGCCTGGAATCTGGCCGACCGTTGGTCCAACGCCGAGCTGAAAATGGTGCGGCAGGCAGGCCACGCCCTCTCTGAGCCCGGAATTAGCGCCGAACTGGTCCGTATCATGGACCGTGTGGCCGAGGAGGCTGTAGCATGACACGGATCGACCGCCGAGCCCTGTTTGCGTCGGGTGCCGCCGCCGCTCTGCTGGCGGCGACCGGAGCTTCGCTTGCGGATACGCCGAAATCGGGCGGGGCTTTGCGGTTGGCCGTGCCCCGTGATGACAGCCTCGAGCAAGTGGCGCGCGGCGCGGTGTTCGATACGCTGACCGAGATTGCGCCGGATGGCACCTTGCGTGGAGAACTGGCAACCAGTTGGCAAACCGATGCCGAGGCGCGCGTTTGGAATTTCGAGCTGCGACAGAATGTTCTGTTTCACGATGGCGCGGTTTTGGAAATGGGTGATGTTCTGGCCGTTCTGGAAGAAGTCGGACAGGCCGAACCGCTTTCCCTGACTTCGATACGATTGGAATTGGCCGCGGCCAATCCGGGCCTGCCGTTTCTTCTGGCCGACAGTCGGTTTGTCATTACACGCAAGGGGCAGGGGGTCACGCCACTGCACGCCGCGAACGGGACGGGGTGTTACCGTGTCGAGCGTGCCGAGGATGGCCGCCATTTCCTCGGGCGCAAGGTGAGCGGCCACTACAAGGACGGACAGGCCGGTTGGGCGGACTCCGTGGAAATCATCGTCATTCCGGATCCAAATGTCCGCGCTGAAGCATTGCGGGATGGGTATGTCGACATCGCTGCCTTGCCTGCCTCGGAGGGGCTGAAGGGCCAGAGAGGTTTGCGGTTTTATCCCGCCGAATCGGAGATGGCACTGGCGCTGGCTGCTCATGTGGGAATGCCCCGCCAGATCGGAAAGGGCCGCGCGCTCGACGACGGGCGCATCGCCGAAAGGTGGTGGGTGGCGTAATTCCGTTCAGTGTGAACTGCCGGGGGTTGCAGTTTCGGAAAACCCTGCGTATATGCAGTTTCAACAGCGGCGTGTCGGGCTAGGGTCCGGGGCTCCACCGGAAAAGATCGACGGGCCGCGCGCCCGTTTTTTTGTGCCCGATTCATGGGTAGAGAACCTGATGACAAACGACCTGATAGCCAAAGCTGCCATCGATCGGCGACTGGCCGAGATCATTACCCCCGTGATTGAGGATCTGGGGTATGAGCTGGTCCGTATTCGCCTGATGAGCGGCAAACAGACCACGCTGCAAATCATGGCCGACAAGCCCGATGGCGGTATCGAAGTGGATGATTGCGCCGAGATTTCAAACGCGGTCAGCGCCACGCTGGATGTCGAGGATCCGATCCTTGACACCTATACGCTGGAAGTGTCCAGCCCCGGTATCGACCGCCCTCTGACTCGTCTCAAGGATTTTGAGACTTTCGAAGGGTATGAAGCCAAGATCGAAACTGCCGAGCTGATCGACGGCCGCCGCCGCTTTAAGGGTGAATTGGCCGGGATCGAAGGGGACGAGGTTCTGATAAACATCCCCGAAGGGTCAGAAACGATCACCATCGGTCTGCAGTTCGACTGGCTGAGCGACGCCAAGCTGGTCCTGACCGACGACCTGATCAAGGAAATGCTGCGCCAGCGCAAGGATGCCGGTGCCCTGAACGAAAACGCTTTCGACGATATTGAGACCGAAGGGTCCGAAGAGGAGACGAACTGATGGCAATCACCTCAGCCAACCAGCTGGAGCTGCTGCAGACCGCCGAGGCCGTGGCCCGCGAAAAGATGATCGACCCCGGTCTGGTTGTCGAAGCGATGGAAGAATCGCTCGCCCGCGCCGCCAAGAGCCGCTACGGCGCCGAGATGGACATTCGCGTCAGCATCGACCGTAAGACCGGCAAGGCCACCTTTACCCGCGTTCGTACCGTGGTCGAGGATGACGAGCTGGAAAACTATCAGGCCGAGTTCACCGTCGAGCAGGCTAAGCAGTACATGGAAGACCCGCAAGTCGGTGACGTCTTCGCTGAAGAGGTGCCGCCGGTCGAAATGGGTCGTATCGCTGCCCAGTCGGCGAAACAGGTGATCCTGCAGAAGGTCCGCGAGGCTGAGCGTGATCGTCAGTACGAAGAATTCAAGGATCGCGCCGGAACCATCATCAACGGTGCCGTCAAGCGCGAAGAATTCGGCAATGTCATCGTCGATCTGGGTGGTGCCGAGGCCGTTCTGCGCCGCAACGACAAGATTGGCCGCGAAAGCTATCGCCCGAATGACCGTGTGCGCGCTTATATCAAGGAAGTCCGCCGCGAGGTTCGCGGCCACCAGATCTTCCTGTCGCGTACCGCGCCGGAATTCATGGCTGAGCTGTTCAAGATGGAAGTGCCGGAAATCTATGACGGCATCATTGAGGTCAAGGCCGTGGCCCGTGACCCCGGCTCGCGTGCGAAGATTGCCGTGATTTCCTATGACGGCTCAATTGATCCCGTCGGTGCCTGCGTCGGTATGCGCGGCAGCCGCGTGCAGGCCGTCGTGAACGAGCTGCAGGGCGAAAAGATCGACATCATCCCGTGGAACGAAGATCAGCCGACATTCCTGGTGAACGCGCTGCAACCCGCCGAGGTTTCCAAGGTGGTTCTGGACGAAGAAGCCGGCAAGATCGAGGTTGTGGTCCCCGAGGAACAATTGAGCCTTGCCATCGGTCGCCGGGGTCAGAACGTGCGTCTGGCCAGCCAGCTGACCGGTCTGGACATCGACATCATGACCGAGGCCGAAGAGTCGGCGCGTCGTCAGAAGGAATTCGAAGCCCGCACCAAGCTGTTCATGGAAAGCCTGGATCTGGACGAATTCTTTGCTCAGTTGCTGGTCTCAGAGGGTTTCACCAACCTCGAAGAGGTGGCTTACGTCGAGATCGACGAGCTGCTGGTCATTGACGGTGTTGACGAAGGCACCGCGCAGGAACTGCAAACCCGCGCGCGGGAATTCCTGGAAGCACAGGCCAAGGCCGCGCTGGATGCTGCCCGCGCCCTGGGCGCCGAGGATAGCCTTATTGAATTCGAAGGCCTGACACCCCAGATGGTTGAGGCGCTGGCCAAGGACGATGTGAAGACACTGGAAGACTTCGCGACCTGCGCGGACTGGGAACTGGCCGGTGGCTGGACCACGGTCGACGGCGAACGCATCAAGGATGACGGTGTTCTGGAGCCTTTCGGCGTCACGCTGGAAGAAGCACAGGATCTGGTCATGACGGCCCGCATCATGCTGGGTTGGGTTGACCCGGCCGAACTGCAGCAGGCCGAAGAAGACAGTGAAATTGCAGACGAGGAGGCCGAGGCCTGATTTCAGGCCTCGGGTGGCGTGAATGGGTCGCGGTGGCGTCCATAAAGACCGGTCCGAAGGACCTGAACGCAAGTGCATCGCCACGGGCGAAGTTCAGCCTAAATATGGGTTGATACGCTTTGTGACGGGGCCGGACGGTCAGGTCTATCCGGATGTCGCGGCGAAACTGCCGGGACGTGGGGTCTATGTGGCGGCGGATCGCGCCGCACTGGACCGGGCCGTGGGCAAGAAACTGTTTGCACGCGGGTTCAAGGCTCAGGTGACCATACCGCAGGATCTGGCGGATGAGGTCGAGCGGCAGATTTCGCGCCGGGTGATTGAACTGCTGAGCTTGGCCCGCAAGTCCGGCGATGCGGTCGCCGGCTACGAAAAGGTCAAGACGTGGCTGGACCGGGAAGAGGCCCAGGTACTGATTCAGGCCACCGATGGATCGGGGCGCGGCAAGTCGAAACTGAGCACGCCGCATTTTGGAAAATACATCGGTTGGCTGACGGCGGACGAGTTGGGACAGGCATTTGGGCGCCAAACCGTGATTCATGCGGCTCTGGCCTCTGGCGGACTCGCCAAACGTGTTGTAGAGGAAGCGCAGCGCCTGCGTGGCTTGCGCGAAACGGATGACGGCGGCAAGGGCCGCTCGGAAGGGTAAGAAGCTTTATGAGCGATAGTGACGGCAAAAAGACATTGGGTCTTCGTGGCGGGGCACGCCCCGGAAATGTGAAACAGAGTTTCAGCCACGGACGCACCAAGAATGTCGTGGTGGAAACCAAACGCAAACGCGTGGTGGTTCCCAAGCCGGGTGCCAGCAAGCCAGGTGGCGGCGCTGCGCCGTCGGGTGATCCTTCACGTCGTCCGGCCGGCATCTCGGATGCCGAAATGGCGCGCCGCATGAAGGCATTGCAGGCCGCCAAGGCGCGGGAGGCCGACGAGGCTGCTGCCCGCGAGGCGGAAGAAAAGGCGCGTGAAGAAGAACGCGCCCGCCGCCGTGCCGAGCAAGAGGCCAAGGAACGCGAACAGCGTGAGGCCGAAGAACGTGCGCGCCAGAAGGCAGAAGACGAAGAGCGCAAGCGCAAAGAGGCGGAAGAAGCCGCCAAACGCGCCGCTGAGGCCCCGACCCCCGAAGAACCCAAGGCGGCCCGCAGCCCGGCCAGCAAGCCTGCGCCAGCGGCGATTCCGCGCAAGCAGGATCGCGAACGCGAACAACGTGGTCGCGGCAAAGGGCGTGACGACAACCGCAGGTCCGGCAAGCTGACACTGGGTCAGGCCACCGGTGGCGAAGGTAACCGTCAGCGCTCGATGGCGTCGATGAAGCGCAAGCAGGAGCGTGCGCGTCAGAAAGCCATGGGCGGCCCGGTCGAGCGCGAAAAGGTGATCCGCGACGTACAGTTGCCCGAAGCGATCATGGTTTCGGAACTGGCGAACCGTATGGCCGAGCGCGTGGCCGATGTAGTCAAATCCCTTATGCAGATGGGCATGATGGTGACGCAGAACCAGACCATCGACGCCGATACAGCCGAGCTGATCATCGAAGAGTTCGGCCACAAGGTCACCCGTGTTTCCGATTCGGATGTCGAGGACGTCATCAAAGAGGTCGAAGACAGCGAAAAAGATCTGCAACCGCGCCCGCCGGTCATTACGATCATGGGTCACGTTGACCACGGTAAGACCTCGCTGCTGGACGCGATCCGCGATGCGCGGGTCGTCGCAGGCGAGGCCGGTGGCATCACCCAGCATATCGGCGCCTATCAGGTCGAAACTGATGGCGGCACCACGCTGACCTTCCTGGATACGCCGGGCCACGCGGCCTTTACCTCGATGCGCTCGCGCGGTGCCCAGGTCACGGATATCGTGGTTCTGGTGGTTGCGGCCGATGACGCGGTGATGCCGCAGACGATCGAGGCGATCAACCACGCCAAGGCGGCCGAAGTGCCGATGATCGTGGCGATCAACAAGATCGACAAACCGGACGCGAACCCGGACAAGGTCCGCACCGACCTGCTGCAACACGAAGTGATCGTCGAGAAGATGTCGGGTGAAGTTCAGGACGTCGAAGTGTCGGCCATCACCGGTCAGGGCCTGGACGAACTGCTGGAGGCCATCGCGCTGCAAGCCGAGATTCTGGAACTGAAAGCCAACCCCGACCGCGCCGCCCAGGGCGCCGTGATCGAGGCGCAGCTGGATGTGGGCCGTGGTCCTGTGGCCACTGTTCTGGTTCAGAACGGCACGCTGCGTCAGGGCGATATCTTCGTTGTGGGTGAACAGTACGGCAAGGTCCGTGCGCTGATCAACGACAAGGGCGAACGCGTCAAGGAAGCTGGCCCCTCGGTTCCGGTCGAAGTCCTGGGCCTCAATGGTACGCCCGAGGCCGGTGACGTTCTGAACGTGACCGAGACCGAAGCACAGGCCCGTGAGATCGCAGCCTACCGCGAACAAGCCGCCAAGGACAAACGCGCCGCCGCCGGTGCAGCGACCACCCTTGAGCAGCTGATGCAGAAAGCCAAGGAAGACGAGAACGTGGCCGAGTTGCCGATCCTCGTCAAAGCCGACGTGCAGGGTTCTGCCGAAGCCATTGTTCAGGCGATGGAGAAGATCGGAAACGACGAAGTGCGCGTGCGTGTACTGCACTCGGGCGTTGGTGCGATTACCGAGACGGATGTCGGCTTGGCTGAAGCCTCCGGCGCGCCGGTCTTTGGTTTCAACGTACGTGCCAACGCGTCAGCCCGGAATACGGCGAACCAGAAGGGTGTTGAGATCCGCTATTATTCTGTGATCTATGACCTCGTTGATGACGTGAAAGCGGCTGCATCGGGTCTGCTGAGCGCCGAAATTCGCGAGAAGTTCATCGGCTACGCCGAGATTCGCGAAGTCTTCAAGGTCACCGGTGTTGGCAAGGTTGCTGGCTGTCTGGTCACCGAAGGTGTTGCCCGTCGTTCCGCAGGCGTCCGTCTACTGCGCGACAACGTGGTGATCCACGAAGGCACGCTGAAGACGCTGAAGCGCTTCAAGGACGAAGTGGCCGAAGTCCAGTCGGGTCAGGAATGTGGTATGGCATTCGAGAACTACGATGACATCCGCCAAGGCGACGTCATCGAAATCTTCGAACGCGAAGAAGTTACCCGCACGCTGGACTGATCCAGACACAATCAGACAAAGAAAAACAGCGGCTCATTCGGGCCGCTGTTTTCGTTTTGTCACTTCAGGTCCAGTCCAGCACCACTTTGCCGGATTGACCGGATTTCATGGCCTCAAACCCTTTGGCGAAATCGTCGACGTTGAACCGATGAGTGATAACCCGGCTGACATCCAGGCCGTTCTGAAGCATGGCTATCATCTTGTACCAGGTCTCGAACATCTCGCGGCCATAGACGCCTTTGATGGTGATCGCCTTGAACACGATGCGCGACCAGTCGACCGGGGATTTGCCGGGCGGGATACCCAGAAGGGCAATCTTGCCGCCCATCACCAGCGCTTCGACCATCTGATCCAGCGCGGCTTGTGAGCCTGACATCTCCAGGCCCACATCGAACCCCTGTTGCATTCCAAGCGCAGCGATAACGTCTTTCAGGTCTTCGCGACTGACATCGACGGCGCGCACTGTGGGTACGACATGTTCGGCAAGCTTCAAACGATCCGGGTTGATATCGGTGATCACCACATGCCGTGCCCCGGCATGACGGGCGACCGCAGCAGCCATGATGCCAATGGGACCCGCTCCGGTAATCAGAACATCCTCTCCCAGCAAATCAAAGCTGAGCGCCGTGTGCACCGCATTGCCGAGCGGATCAAGGATCGCTCCGATTTCATCCGGGACGTCGTCCGGCAAGGGCACAACGTTAAAGGCGGGCAGCTTCAGGTATTGGGCAAACGCCCCCTGTTCGTTTACCCCGATGCCGCGCGTGCCGGGGTCGAGGTGAAACTTGCCTGCGCGGCTCTGTCGGCTGTCGGTCCCGATCAGATGCCCTTCCCCCGAGCACCGCTGGCCAACCTCAAGACCCGTCACGTTGCGTCCGATCTCAACAATCACTCCGGCAAACTCGTGGCCGGTGATCATCGGCACCGGAACAGTATGCGCGGCCCATTCATCCCAGTTCCAGATATGAATATCGGTGCCGCAGATACCGGTCTTGTTGATCCTGATCAGCACCTCATCAGGGCCGATTTCCGGCACTGGAGCCCGCACCATCCAAAGCCCTTCCTCGGGCCTGGACTTCTCGAGCGCCTTCATTGTGTTGGGTCGCATCAGATCACTCCCAGCTCCTTGCCGACCTTACCGAAGGCCGCCAGTGCGCTGTCCAGTTCGTCCCTTGTCAAGGCCGCATTCATCTGGGTTCTGATCCGCGCCTTTCCGCGTGGCACGACAGGAAAGAAGAAGCCCGAAACATAGACGCCTTCGTCAAACAGTCGTGCGGCCATGTCCTGCGCCAACTGCGCTTCTCCCAGCATCACGGGGATGATCGGGTGCTCGCCGGGCAGCAGATCAAATCCAAGCTTTTCCAGACCCGCGCGCCAGTATTTCGCATTGCCGAATAGCTGAGCGCGCAGCATGTCGCCCTGTTCGACCAGACGGATGGCTTCAAGCCCTGCGGCGACGATGGAAGGCGGCAGCGAGTTTGAGAACAGATAGGGCCGCGCCCGCTGCCGCAGCAGGTCAATCACTGGCTGCGGCCCGGCGATATAGCCGCCGATTGCCCCCCCAAGTGCCTTGCCCAGAGTTCCCGTCAGAATGTCTACGTCGACACCGAAGTGATCCGGTGTTCCGGCACCGTTCGGCCCCATGAAGCCGGTGGCGTGGCAGTCATCTACCATGACGATGGCATCGTACTTGTCCGCCAGTTCGCGAATTTTTGGCAGGTTGGCCAGATAGCCGTCCATGGAAAACACGCCATCAGTAGCGATCATGACATGCCGCGCCCCGTCCTCGCGCGCCTGTTTCAACCAGGCTTCAAGGTCGTTCATATCATTGTTCATGTAGCGATAGCGCTTCGCCTTGCACAGCCGCACGCCGTCAATGATCGACGCGTGGTTCAGACTGTCCGAGATAATGGCGTCTTCCGGGCCTAACAAAGGTTCGAACAGTCCGCCATTGGCGTCGAAACAGGCTGCAAACAGGATGGAATCGTCCTTGTTCAGGAACTTCGCCAACGCCTGTTCCAGTTCCCGGTGAATATCCTGCGTACCACAGATGAAACGCACCGAAGCCATACCGAACCCTTTAGGTCCCATCGCGTTCGTGGCAGCCTCGATCAGCGCCGGGTGATCGGCCAGACCCAGGTAATTGTTTGCACACAGGTTGATAACCTGCCTGTCGCCCACCGTAATCTCACCGCCCTGGGGCGAGGTGATCATTCGTTCGCGTTTGTACAGGCCTTCTGCTTCGATCTGCGCAAGGGTGTCCGTGATGTGGGACAAGAATGCATCTGCCATGGCGACCTCCGTTCATCTGAGTCGCGCTTCTAACATAGCGGACAAGATTCCCAAATAGGGGAATTACAGTATGAAGGAAAAATTTCCGTGAAGGCGGAAATTTGCTGATGTCAGGCGTTTTTCACGATCAGGAAAACCCGTGCCGGGCCATCGGCGGAAATGGAATGCGCAATATCCGCCGCATACCGGGCGGTATCGCCTTGCTTCAGGTCCGAAACGGCGTTCCCCGAAGTGACCCGGACGGCGCCCTCCAAAACGGTTAACTGTTCCCGTGCGCCCCGCTTATGGGGCTGGCTGTTCAACGCACCGCCGTCTTCGAACTGAATATCGTAAACTTCGTGCCCACCGGCCTCTTCCGGCGGCGACAGGATGTGAATCCGGCATCGCTCGCCCATGTTATCGATACTCGGCACTTCGGTTTTCTTGAGCACCTCGATTTGATCCTTGGCTTTGGAGTCTTCCAGAAGGCCCGCAAAATCCACCTGCAGGGCGCGGGTCAGGTTCCATAGTGTCGAAATGGTCGGGCTGCTTTCGCCCCGTTCGATCTGGCTGACCATGGACCGGGAGACGCCGCTCAAGTTGGCAACCGCTTCGAGAGACAGGCCCTTGGCCCGGCGCGCCTCTTTCAGGCGGGCGGGGAGGCGTGTCAGGATATCGTCTGTGTTTTCCGTCATGACGGAATTTCATGCGCGCTGAGCGGAGCATTGTCAATTCCGTCCGTGACGGGACGTCTTGCGCGACATCATCATTCTGCGTGTGCATACTGCGGTCAAATTCAGGAGGAGTGATCCATGACCGACATCGTAATTCTCGATGGTGCTCGCACCGCGATTGGCACCTTTGGCGGGGCTCTGGCCTCGACCGCGCCGATTGATCTGGCGACCGTTGCGACCGAGGCGGCGCTGGAGCGGTCCGGTGTCGAAGGCGCGCAAATCGGGCATGTTGTGTTCGGTCATGTGATCAACACCGAGCCGCGTGACATGTATCTGTCGCGGGTCGCTGCGATGCAGGCAGGAATTCCAAACGGCACCCCCGCAATGAACGTGAACCGGCTGTGCGGGTCTGGTGCACAGGCGATCGTGTCGGCGGTACAGTCGCTGATGCTGGGCGATGCGGAATTCGCCATTGCAGGCGGCGCCGAAAGCATGTCGCGCAGCCCTTATATCATTCCGCAGGCGCGGTGGGGCGCAAAGATGGGTGATGTCACCTCGCTGGATATGATGCTGGGAGCACTGAACTGTCCGTTCGGAACCGGGCATATGGGTATCACCGCCGAGAACGTCGCGGACGAGCACCAGATCAGCCGTGAGCAGATGGACGCTTTTGCAATGACCAGCCAGACCCGCGCGGCGGAAGCGATCGAGGCGGGTTATTTCGAAAGCCAGATCGCGCCAGTGCAGGTCAAGGTCAAGCGCGACATGGTCGATTTCAAGATTGATGAGCACCCGAAAGCAACCTCGCTTGAGGCGCTGTCAGGTTTGCGACCGGTGTTCAAGAAAGACGGTCGTGTTACTGCCGGAAATGCCTCGGGTATCAATGACGGGGCAGCGGCCATGGTTCTGGCGACGGCAGACGCCGCCGAGAAAGCCGGATTGAAGCCCAGGGCGCGCGTTTTGGGATATGCCCATGCCGGGGTTCGGCCCGAAGTGATGGGGATCGGACCGGTTCCGGCGGTTCAGAATCTGCTAAAGAAGACCGGGCTGTCCGCCGAAGAGTTTGATGTCATTGAAAGCAATGAGGCGTTCGCTGCGCAGGCTTTGGCTGTCAATCAGGAGCTTGGGCTGGACGCATCGAAGGTTAACCCCAACGGTGGTGCGATCGCTCTGGGCCACCCGGTGGGCGCGACCGGTGCGATCATCACTTTGAAGGCCCTCTACGAGTTGGAACGCACCGGTGGTTCCAAAGGTCTGATCACCATGTGCATAGGGGGCGGTCAGGGGATTGCAATAGCAATCGAGCGCCTTTGATCTGAGATCGGGGAGGGGGGCTGTCTGCCCCCCATCGCGCCATGGCGCGATTCCCCCCGAGGATATTTTTGGCCAGATGAAGCGGGCGGGCCGGCGTTAACCCAATACTGTAATCAAAAGCACCGCCGCCGCACCGAAAACGGCGCCGATTGCGGCGGTCAGAAGTGACGCCACGATTCCGTTGCCTTTGGTTTCTTCCTGCTGGGTCTGCGCAATCAGCGCGTTTTCAACCAATCCAGGCAGGCGTGGGCCAAACCGGGCCAGAACCATTGCTGTCTTGCCGAAGTCCCGCATAACAGCGCGCGGGCCGATTGACTGTTTGATGTAATCTTCAACCACGGGACGCGCGACCTCCCAGATGTTCATGTGGGGGTCCAGTGACCGCGCGACGCCTTCGACCACAACCATGGTGCGTTGCAGCAGGATCAGTTCCGTCCGGGTTTCCATCCCGAACCGTTCGGTTACTTCGAACAGGTAGCTCAGCAAACGCCCCATGGAGATATGGGTAGCGTCCATACCGAAGATCGGCTCTCCGACCGCGCGTAGGGCCCGGGCGAACTCGTCGACGTCCTGATTGGCGGGGACATAGCCCGCCTCGAAATGCACTTCGGCCACGCGCTTGTAGTCGCGACGGATGAAGCCGAACAGGATCTCGGCATAGACCCGGCGGGTGTATTCGTCGATATGGCCCATGATGCCATAGTCATAGGCAATGATGTCGCCGTTTGCCGCGACTTTCAGGTTTCCCTGATGCATGTCGGCATGAAAGTAGCCGTCGCGCAGGGCGTGCAGCAAAAACAGGCGCAAGACCCGCTGGGCCAGATCGTTGCGGTTATGATCCGCGGCATCCAGAGCCTCGTTGTCGCCAAGCGGGATTCCATCTGCCCAGCTGAGCGTCATCACCCGGCGTGCGGACAACGACCAAACCACGGGCGGCAGCCAGAAGCCCGCATCGTCTTTGGTGTTGGCGGCGTATTCCGAAGCAGCCGCGCTTTCCAGACGCAGGTCTAGTTCGCCGCGTACGATTCCGTCGAAATGCTCGATGACCTCCATCGGGCGCAACCGGCGCGCGCCGGGGGCAAAGAGATCAACAATGCGGGCGGCAAAATAGAAAGCTTCGACATCCTTTTTGAAGGCGCGTTCGATGCCGGGGCGAAGGACCTTGACGGCGACGTCTTCGCCCGTGCTGGTCAGTTTGGCCTTGTGAACCTGTGCGATCGAAGCGGCGGCAATCGGATCACTGAATTCACTGAAGATTTCGGCCACCGGCTGCCCCAGTTCCTTTTCCACTTCGGCCATTGCTGCTGAGCGGGAAAAAGGGGGGAGTTTGTCCTGTAACACACGCAGCTGGCTTGCCAGTTCGTTGCCTACAACATCCGGGCGGGTCGATAGCACCTGGCCAAACTTGATGTAGGCCGGACCCAGCGCGGTCAGGGCACGCGTCGCCGGCGGCATCTTGGGATCGCCTTTGTAACCCAGCCATTGGAAGGGTTTGCCCAACGTATGCGCCAGGATGCGCACGGCACGCGGGGCTTCAAACGCATCCAGCACGACATTCATGGCACCCGTGCGCTCTAAGGTGGCGCCTGTGCGGATCAGGCGGATGATATTATGAGGGCCGCGCATAGGTCAGATCTTCCATCCGGAATGCAGCGCCGCGATGCCCATGCTCAGGTTGCGGTATTTGGCATTCTCGAATCCCGCTGCGCGGACCATGTTCAAAAAGGTTTCCTGATCCGGGAATTTGCGGATCGATTCGACCAGGTACTGATAGCTGTCGTAGTCATTGGCGATCAGCTTCCCCATGCGCGGGATGACGTTGAAGCTGTAGAGATCATAGAGCTTTTGCAGCCCGTCATTGGGCAACTGGCTGAACTCCAGCACCATCAGGCGGCCACCGGGTTTGAGAACACGGAACGCTTCGTTCAACGCCTCTTGCGGGCGGGTGACGTTCCGGATTCCGAACGAGATGGTGTAGACGTCAAACGTGTTGTCCTCGAAAGGCAGTGCCATGGCATCACCGACCACCCAGTTGAGGCTGTTCGACATCTGGTCGGCTTCGGCGCGCTGGCGGCCTTCGATCAGCATCGGTTCGGTCAGATCCAGAACGGTGGCGTGGCCGTGGCCCGCGCGTTGTAGGAAGCGAAAAGAAATATCGCCCGTGCCGCCCGCCACATCCAACAGCCGCTGACCAGGGCGCGGAGCCAGCCAGTCCATCATCGCGTCTTTCCAGACACGGTGGATGCCCATCGACATGACGTCGTTCATCACATCGTATTTCGAGGCGACCGAGTTGAACACGCCCTGTACGCGCCCGGCTTTTTCAGCCTCGCGCACGGTTTCGAACCCGAAATGTGTGGTCTTGTCGCTGTTGTCGGACATTTGCCTTGCCGTTTGTCGAATTTCGCCTCTGTTATAGGGCTCTGGAACCGGGGCACAATGCGGCCCTTTGGATTAGGAGCCGTGTAATGCCGGAATTGCCCGAGGTCGAGACAGTAAGACGCGGCCTGACCCCTGCAATGGAGGGGGTGATGATCGAAAAGGCGGATGTGAACCGACCGGATCTGCGCTGGCCGTTTCCGGAACGCATGGCCGAGCGACTGACGGGCCAGCGGGTTGACCGGCTGCGACGGCGGTCCAAATACATTCTGGCCGATCTCGGCAGCGGCGAGACGCTTTTGATCCATCTGGGCATGTCCGGGCGGATGACCGTCTCGGGCGATCCGCTTGGGCAGTTCGTGCACGAGCATCCGATGCCGGCAAAACACGATCACGTCGTGTTTCACATGGCCAATGGCGCGCGGGTGACCTTCAACGACCCGCGCCGGTTCGGGGCAATGGATCTGCTGCCGACGGCCACGGCTGAGGAACACAAACTTCTGTCGGTTCTGGGGCCGGAACCCCTGGGCAATGATTTTCACGAGCAACACTTGGTCGATGCGTTTCGCGGAAAGAACACACCGGTCAAATCTGCATTGCTGGATCAGGGAATCGTTGCCGGGCTCGGCAATATTTACGTCTGCGAGGCGCTTTATCGTACCGGGGTGTCGCCACGTCGCAGGGCCGGGCAAATTTCTGCGGCGCGGGTCGCGGCGCTGGTTCCTGTTATCCGGCAGGTGCTGCAGGAGGCGATTGAGGCGGGTGGATCGTCGCTGCGGGATTTCCGCCAAGCTGATGGAGAACTTGGATATTTTCAGCACAACTTTGATGTCTATGGCCGAGAGGGCGAGCCCTGCCGGACCGAAGGTTGTGACGCCGTGATCAGGAGAATCACCCAGTCCGGTCGCTCATCCTTCTATTGTGCGCAATGCCAAAGATAGCTTGATCCAAGTTTTTCGCGTGGTAAGGAATCGTACTTGAACGGAACAACCGGAAGCTTACATCCCATGGCTTTTGAGACGATCATCGTCGAAATCGAAGACCACGTTGCCCTTATCAAGCTCAACAGACCGGACGCGATGAACGCGCTGAACACCCAGTTGATGGGTGAGCTGTACACCGCGCTGGAAGAGGCAGATGAAAACGACAAGGTGCGCTGCATCGTCATCACCGGCTCGGAAAAGGCCTTTGCCGCGGGCGCGGATATCAAAGAGATGTCCGAGATGAGCTTTGTCGATGTCTACAGTCAGAACCTGTTTGGCGAAGCGAATGATCGCGTCTCGGCTATTCGTAAACCGATCATTGCTGCGGTGGCAGGATATGCGTTGGGTGGCGGCTGTGAACTGGCGATGCTGTGCGATTTCATCATTGCCGCTGATACTGCCAAGTTCGGCCAGCCCGAGATCAATTTGGGTGTCATCGCCGGTATCGGCGGCACGCAACGCCTGACCCGCTTTGTCGGCAAGTCCAAATCGATGGACATGAACCTGACCGGGCGCTTCATGGATGCGGAAGAGGCCGAGCGTTCGGGGCTGGTCAGCCGTGTTGTTCCGGCAAAAAAGCTGATCGAAGAGGCGATAGGGGCCGCGCAGAAGATCGCAGAGAAATCGCAACTGACGGCGATGGCGGCAAAAGAGGCCGTGAACCGCAGCTATGAGTTGCCGCTGAGCGAGGGAATGCTGTTTGAACGGCGCGTGTTCCACTCGATGTTTGCGACAGAAGACCAGAAAGAGGGCATGGCCGCGTTTCTTGAAAAACGCGCGGCGCAGTTCCGCGACAAGTAAGCGGTGCCCTGACCAGATCGGAACAGGCGGGCCTTTGCCCGCCTTTTTCATACCTGCCTTGCGCATTAAAAGAATCGGCTTGGCAAACCTCGCCAACTTGGATAGTAAGCGCCGCTATACATGCGCGTGCGGCCCGCTCGGCCCGACTCACACTCGTGATTTCTGATCCGGTGCGGATGTTTCCGTGGCGCGCAACCCTAGATAACCGTACCGAACAAAGGTCAGAAACACATGGCTAACTCGCCTCAGGCAAAGAAACGCGCACGTCAGAACGAAAAGCGTTTCGCTGTAAACAAAGCACGCCGTTCGCGCATCCGCACCTATCTGCGCAAAGTTGAAGAAGCAATCGCATCCGGCGACAAGGACGCGGCAACCGCAGCCCTGCGCGCAGCCCAGCCCGAACTGATGCGCGGTGTCACCAAAGGTGTCTTCCACAAGAACACTGCCGCCCGCAAGATGTCGCGCCTGTCGTCGCGCGTAAAAGCACTGGGCTGACGCCGGTGCCTGACCTAGCGTCAGGTAAACAAGGCTGATCCATTTCAGAAGGCGTCGCAATGTGCGGCGCCTTTTTGCTGTTGCCGATATATCGCGCCTTCACAAAACCGAGAGATTCTTTCCGCCGGATTCCTGAGTCAATATCAGAGATTCATTGCCGCCGGCCGTTCGGTCTTGTTACCACTGTTCCAGCGATTCACTCGCTTGGGGGGACAGGCTGTCCTGGCGATCGGACTGACGGGCATCAGGAAGATCCATGGACGAATGTCGGCGACCGGTCTGGCCGGTTTGGCGATCTGCTTCGGGTTTCGGGAAACCGAGGTGCTCGGTCCTGTCTAAAATTGGAAGGTGATGCGTAACCTGGTTTTCGGGCGCGCTCCGGCTGTTGGAGCGTAGCAGTATCAGCGATGCGCAGAAAAAGAAAATCTTACCGCCGTTCTATTTGGTTCGGCGCAAGGGTGCCTTTTGCGTGAGTGAACGCCCAGAAGACCGGGTGATCCGGACAAATTCAAAAAAGGCCTGAAGGCCTATAAAGAATGGGATGCGTGAGGCGCTGAATGACACAAGAGAAATGGGGACTGCTGCGTAACAAGTTGCTGAAGGTTGTTGGCCGGAACAACTACACCACCTGGATCGAACCTCTTGAATTTCAGGAGTTGGAGGACGGTGTAGCGGTGTTTTCGGTGCCGACGAATTTCATGGGCAACTACGTGAGTCAGAATTTTGCGGATCTCATTCTCTATGAACTGAACACCTCCGGTGAACCGGTAGAGCGTCTGGCCTTTCGCGTCGCGGCCAACTCGCCCGCGCGGCCGGCAGTGGAACCCGTAACGGCAGCGCGGGAAGTGGCGGAACCCAAAAGGGTCGAACCATCTTATCAGGATGATGGCAATGGTGCCCTGGATTCGCTGCAGGCGGCACCGTTGGATGCCCGCTTCACGTTTGACAGCTTTGTGGTCGGCAAGCCCAACGAACTGGCCCATGCTGCGGCGCGCCGGGTTGCAGAAGGCGGGCCGGTTACTTTCAATCCGCTGGTCCTTTATGGCGGTGTCGGGCTGGGTAAAACGCACCTGATGCACGCTATCGCCTGGGAGCTAAAAACCAAGCGCCCTGAGTTGAATGTGCTCTATCTGTCGGCCGAACAGTTCATGTACCGCTTTGTACAGGCTCTGCGCGAGCGCCGGATGATGGATTTCAAACATCTTTTCCGGTCGGTTGATGTTCTGATGGTCGATGATGTCCAGTTCATCGCGGGCAAGGATTCAACTCAGGAAGAGTTCTTTCACACTTTCAACGCCTTGGTGGATCAGAATAAGCAGATCATCATCTCGGCCGACCGCGCCCCGGGTGAAATCAAGGATCTGGAGGATCGAGTGAAGTCGCGCCTGCAATGCGGATTGGTGGTGGACCTGCACCCCACCGACTACGAATTGCGCCTTGGCATCCTGCAGAACAAGGTTCAGCAGTACAGCAGCACATATCCGGATCTGACCATCGCGGACGGGGTTCTGGAATTCCTCGCACACCGCATCTCAACCAATGTGCGCGTGCTTGAAGGGGCTTTGACGCGTCTCTTTGCGTTTGCCTCGCTGGTTGGGCGCGAGATCGATATGGAACTGACTCAGGATTGTCTGGCCGACGTCCTGCGCGCGTCCGAGCGTAAGATCACCGTTGAAGAGATTCAGAGGAAAGTCTCGGACTACTACAACATCCGCCTGTCCGACATCATCGGTCCGAAGCGCCTGCGTTCATACGCGCGTCCGCGTCAGGTTGCGATGTATCTGTGCAAGCAGCTGACCAGCCGCTCGTTGCCCGAGATCGGCCGCCGCTTTGGCGGGCGTGACCACACCACGGTCATGCATGGCGTCAAGCGGATCGAAGAGTTGAAGCTGACCGACGGTCAGATCGCGGAAGACGTTGAAATGCTGCGGCGGTCTCTGGAAGCCTGATTTCAACCCAAGCCCTTCATCAACGCCCCGGTTCACCAGGTCCGGGGCGTAATCATGTGCGCTATTGTCCACGCCTGGCCTGGAACTGTGCTTTGGAAACCACGCGGCCCTTGACGTGTTGGGCAATCCGACCCAGAAAACCATAAAAAATCCTTGTGCCTCAGGGTGGAACCGCTAACGTGCCAGTCCCGCCCATGTCGGCACGCAAGTCAGAGGAATTGAGGGTATGAAGATCAGCATCGAACGCGGCACCCTTCTCAAGGCCGTTTCGCAGGCCCAATCCGTTGTGGAACGCCGCAACACAATTCCGATCCTGGCCAATGTACTGATCGAGGCTGAAGGCAACCAAGTGCAGTTCCGCGCCACCGATCTGGATATCGAAGTGGTGGACAAGGCCCCTGCGCAGGTTGAAAAAGCCGGGGCGACCACGGTGGCGGCAACGACCCTGCACGAGATCGTGCGCAAGCTGCCCGACGGCGCGCTGGT
This sequence comes from Ruegeria sp. CDSB136, assembly GCF_059610965.1. NCBI lineage: Bacteria > Pseudomonadati > Pseudomonadota > Alphaproteobacteria > Rhodobacterales > Roseobacteraceae > Ruegeria > Ruegeria sp. CDSB136. The sequence continues at coordinate 38,295 of NZ_JBXWOP010000009.1, read as the reverse complement.
CACGCTGACGGCTGACAGTGCTGCGGGTCGCCTGACGGTTGAGGCCGGGAGATCCAACTTCTCGCTGGCGACATTGCCGAAAGAAGATTTTCCGGTGATGGCTTCTTCGGAGTACCAGTCGAATTTCACAGCCTCCGCAGCGTTGCTGCGCCGGTTGTTCGACAAGTCCAAATTCGCCATTTCGACTGAAGAAACCCGGTACTACCTGAACGGTGTTTACATGCATGTGGCGGATGGGTCCGAGGGCGGCAAGGTTCTGCGCTGCGTGGCCACCGATGGACACAGGTTGGCGCGCATTGACGCCGACCTGCCGGATGGGGCGGCGGGTATGCCGGGCGTCATCGTGCCGCGCAAGACCGTGGGCGAATTGCGCAAGCTGCTGGACGATGACGAGATGGATATCGCCGTCTCGGTCAGTGAAACCAAGGTGCGGTTCGCAACGCCGGATATCACGCTGACCTCAAAAGTGATCGATGGCACGTTCCCCGACTACACCCGTGTCATTCCGCAGGGGAACACTCGCAAGTTGGAAGTCGACGCTGCCGAATTCGCGCAGGCCGTGGACCGTGTTGCAACCGTTTCATCAGAGCGGTCGCGGGCGGTAAAGCTGCAGCTGGATGCGGACAAGCTGGTCCTGTCGGTGAACGCGCCGGATAGCGGTGCGGCCGAGGAAGAACTGGCCGTAGCCTATGGCGACGAGCGGCTGGAGATCGGGTTCAACGCGAAGTACCTGCTGGAGATCGCTTCTCAGGTGGATCGCGAGAATGCGGTGTTCATGTTCAATTCGGCTGGAGACCCGACGCTGATGCGTGAAGGCAATGACCAGAGCGCGGTCTACGTTGTCATGCCGATGCGTGTCTGATCGCGCTGGCGCGCGATGCCTCCGGCGGGAGTATTTTGAAAAAATGAAGGGAGGGGTCGTGGCTTTGGCCCTGACCGAACTTACGGTCTCGCATTTCCGGTCCCACAAACTGGCGCGTTTGTCTTTGGATGGGCGGCCCGTGGCGATCCATGGACCGAACGGGGCCGGCAAGACCAATATCCTAGAAGCGGTTTCACTGTTTTCGCCGGGTCGTGGAATGCGACGGGCGAGCGCGGCAGAGATGACGCGGCGACCCGAGGCGCTGGGCTGGAAGCTGTCCGGGCTGTTGCAGGCGCAGGGACAGCGATACGAGATTGAGACCTGGTCGGAAGGTGGTGCGGCGCGGCAGGTTCGGATTGACGACAAGGCCGCCAGTCAGATCGATCTGGGCAAGCTGGCTCGGGTGGTCTGGCTGATTCCGTCGATGGATCGGTTGTGGATCGAGGGCGCCGAAGGGCGGCGCCGGTTCTTGGACCGGATCGCGCTGAGTTTCGACCCAAGCCATGCCGAGGCATCGTTGATCTACGAAAAATCCATGCGGGAACGGAATCGCTTGCTGAAGGAGCAGGCGAGGGATGCCCATTGGTATGCCGCCCTGGAAGGTCAGATGGCGGAGATGGGGCACCGGATAAATGTGGCCCGGTTATCGGCGCTGGACCATCTGCGGGCAGCGCAGGATCAGGCAGAAACGGCATTTCCGTCTGCTGAACTGGAGCTGGTGCAGACCGAAGGGACGATGCCCGGGACGGCGGAAGACTTGCGTTACGCATTGAATGAAAGCCGCTTTCGCGATTTGGCGGCGGGGCGGACTTTGGTTGGGCCGCATCGGTCGGATCTGTATGGGGCGTATGCGGCCAAGGGCGTGCCTGCCAGGGATTGTTCAACCGGCGAGCAGAAGGCGCTTTTGGTTTCGCTGATCCTGTCCAACGCGCGGGCTTTGGCCGGGATGGTGGGTGCGCCGCCGATCGTGTTGCTGGATGAAGTTGCCGCCCATCTGGATGCCACCCGACGGGCCGCGCTTTATGATGAGATCTGCGCGCTTGGTGCTCAGGCCTGGATGACGGGCACCGGGCCTGAGTTGTTTGCGGAATTGGGTGAGAGGGCCCAGACGCTGGTTGTCACGGAAGGCGACGAAGGCTCGGTCGTGACGCCTTAGGCGGGTTCGCTGACCTTGCGTTCCCAAAGGAAGCTGCGCATGACTTCATCCACAGGTGTTTTAGCCATGTGATTGACGTAGTTCGACATGGTCTTCTGAGCCAGACCCAGTACCACGTCCAGAACAGCACGGTGTGAGTAGCCAGCATCAAAGAAGGTTTGCAATTGCGCCTCGGTGACGTTGCCGCGGGTTTGCATCATTTGCAGGGTAAAGGTGCGCAGTGCTTCGAGTTTGGCATTGGGCAGCGGGGTTTCGTTGCGAAGCGCTTCGGTGATCTCATCCGAAACCTTCATCATCTTCGCGATGCCGGTATGAGCGGGCACACAGTAGTGGCACTCATTTTCAACATTGATGGTCTGCCAGACGACGGTTTTCTCGTCATTGTCGAAATCGGTCTGCATGAACAGGCCGTGCAGGACCTGATAACCTTCCAGATGCTGGGGGCTTTCAGCCATCACCTTGTGCAGGCCGGGCAAGCGGCCAAACGCGGCCTGGGATTTCTCGAGAAGCGGTTTGGATCCTTCTGGTGCGGATTCGAGGTCGTGGGAGGGGAAGTTGGCCATGTCGGAACTCCTGTTTTCTGGCGACTGAGTCCGAAATAGTCTTTCTTGAGTGATCACTCAAGTATATATTTGAGCGAGCGTTCAAGAATAGGTGAAGAAGATGCCCCGCAAACCCGCATATGACCGAGACGCTCTGATCGCGAAGGCCAGGGATATTTTTTGGCGTCAGGGCTGGGCCGGGACGTCGCTGAAGGATCTGGAACGCGAGTTGGGCCTCAAACCGGGCAGTTTTTATGCGGCATTTGGGTCCAAGGATGCGCTTTATGCGCTGACGTTGGAACGGTACGCGCAGGATGGTGTGGCGCGCCTTATGGCGCTGGCCGAGGAATTAGGGCCGCTTGAAGCATTGAAGGCGCAGCCACGGATCGTGATCGATTCTGCCCAGATGCCTGCAAGGGCCTGCATGTTGGCCAAAACCTACGCCGAGTTGCAGTCGAAGGATCACGAACTGGCCGAAAAGGCGAGCCGTCATATGGCGGATATGAAAGTGTGTTTTGCAACGCTGTTTCGCCGCGCGCAGGAGGCCGGAGAAATCGGCGCGGATAGTGATCCGGACCGTCTTGCGGCGCGGTATCAATCCGACCTGTTGGGGCTGCGTTTGTCGGCCGAGCGCAGCGATGTGAATGCCCTGGAAATCGCGGCGGATATCGCGGCGGATATCGACCGGCTTTGATCTGCTGAAAAAACCAAGTTCCGCCACAAAATGTGGGGGGATCGCGTGACATTCCCCACCAGAAAACGTATAAGTTACCAAAATAATATAGGTACTAACGGCATGTCCGAAGACGCACAGGCATCACAAGAATACGGCGCGGATTCTATTAAGGTTCTCAAGGGCTTAGAGGCCGTCCGCAAGCGCCCTGGCATGTATATCGGTGATACCGATGATGGCTCGGGTCTGCACCACATGGTGTACGAAGTTGTCGATAATGGAATTGACGAAGCTCTGGCCGGTCATGCCGACCATGTGACCGTAAAAATTCACGCCGATTCCAGCGTTTCGGTCAGCGATAACGGGCGCGGGATTCCGGTCGATATCCACCCCGAAGAAGGCGTGTCTGCCGCCGAGGTCATCATGACCCAGTTGCACGCGGGCGGTAAGTTCGACAGCAACTCGTACAAGGTGTCGGGCGGTCTGCACGGCGTGGGCGTATCGGTGGTGAACGCGTTGTCGGACTGGCTGGAGCTGCGGGTCTGGCGCAACGGAAAAGAACATGTTGCCCGGTTTGAAGGGGGCGAGACATCCGAGCATCTGAAGGTCGTGGCCGAGTGTGGTGGCCGCACCGGGACAGAGGTGCGGTTCCTGGCTTCGACCAATACGTTTTCGAACCTGGAGTATTCCTTCGAGACGCTGGAAAAGCGCCTGCGCGAACTGGCCTTCCTGAACTCGGGCGTGCGGATCATCCTGATCGACGAACGTCCGGCGGAGCGGCTTGAGACCGAACTGTTCTATGAGGGCGGCGTAAAAGAATTCGTCAAATACCTGGACCGTTCGAAAACTGCTGCGATGCCCGAGCCAATCTATATCAAGGGCGAGCGCGATGATATCGGTGTCGAAATCGCAATGTGGTGGAATGACAGTTACCACGAGACGGTTCTGCCCTTCACCAACAACATCCCGCAGCGCGATGGCGGGACACATGTGGCCGGATTCCGGGGCGCGCTGACCCGGACGATCAACAACTACGCGCAGTCCAGCGGAATCGCCAAGAAGGAAAAGGTCAGCTTTACCGGCGACGACGCGCGCGAAGGCCTGACCTGTGTGTTGTCGGTGAAAGTCCCCGATCCGAAGTTCTCGTCCCAGACCAAGGACAAGCTGGTCAGCTCCGAAGTACGCCCGGCGGTCGAAAGTCTGATGAACGAAAAGCTGGCCGAGTGGTTCGAAGAAAACCCGAACGAGGCCAAGACCATCGTAGGCAAGATCATCGAGGCTGCTCTGGCGCGCGAGGCTGCTCGCAAGGCCCGCGAACTGACCCGTCGCAAGACGGCGATGGACGTGAACTATCTGGCGGGCAAGCTAAAGGATTGCTCCGAGAAAGATCCGTCCAAGACCGAAGTCTTCCTCGTCGAGGGGGACTCGGCTGGCGGTTCTGCGCAGACGGGCCGGGATCGTCTGACTCAGGCCGTTCTGCCCTTGCGTGGGAAGATCCTGAACGTCGAGCGTGCCCGGTTCGACCGGATGCTGTCTTCTCAGGAAATCGGCAACCTCGTCATGGCCCTGGGTACCGGCATTGGTCGGGATGAGTTCAATATCGAAAAGCTGCGCTACCACAAGATCGTCATCATGACCGATGCCGACGTGGACGGCGCGCATATCCGAACCCTGCTGCTGACCTTCTTCTATCGGCAGATGCCGGAGCTGATCGAGGGCGGGTATCTCTATATCGCGCAGCCGCCGCTATACAAGGTTTCGCGTGGTAAGTCAGAAGTTTACCTGAAGGATCAGGCCGCGCTGGACGATTATCTGATCAATCAAGGGGTTGAGGGCGCGGTGCTGAAACTCGGTTCGGGGGAAGAAATCACCGGCCAGGATCTGACCCGCGTGGTCGATGAAGCACGGCAGTTGAAACGTGTACTGGATGCGTTCCCGACCCACTACCCGCGCCATATACTGGAACAAGCTGCCGTTGCCGGGGCCTTTGTGCCGGGCGCGGTTGATGCCGACCTGCAAGGCGTGGCCGACAAGGTCGCCGCCCGTCTGGACCTGATCGCGCTTGAATATGAACGCGGGTGGCAGGGCCGGATCACGCAGGACCACGGCATTCGGCTGGCCCGCATCCTGCGCGGTGTCGAAGAAGTGCGCACGCTGGATGGCCCCATGCTGCGCTCGGGTGAGGCGCGCAAGACGGGCAGTTTCACGCAAAGCCTGCAAGAGGTTTACAACACCCCTGCGACCCTGATCCGCCGGGACCGTATGCAATCGATTCACGGTCCACTGGACCTGCTGCGCGCAATTCTGGAAGAAGGCGAAAAGGGCCTGTCGCTGCAACGGTACAAAGGTTTGGGTGAAATGAACCCCGACCAGCTTTGGGAAACAACGCTGGACCCCGACGCACGCACACTGTTGCAGGTGCGGGTGGATGATATGGTCGAGGCGGATGATCTGTTTACCAAACTGATGGGCGACGTGGTCGAACCGCGGCGGGAGTTCATCCAGAAAAACGCGCTGAGTGTTGAGAACTTGGATTTCTAGTTAGGTGTAGGGACGCGCACAAACCTTCATGCACCCCATAAGTTTGCAAGATTTGCCCATAAGTTTGCATTGTTTCGCGATAATAGTGCAGAGAAGAGCAGGTAAATCGCCTTATGCGGGTGCTAAAGGATAGATTTCAGTTTCTCAAGGATTGAACACCTGATCGCGATGCCAGATCAGGTTTTCCTTGTGCCCAGCAGTTAGACCAGAGATCCGCTTGGAATGTCCGGACAACGAGCTCATTGCCGGCGCGGACAGTTTACTCGAAAACCAAGGTGTCCCGTCGTCCTTAAAAGTCACCAGACCCTTGTCGAATGCTGCGTCCCATAATGCTGACAGCAAAATTCCGTTGTGGACGTCCAACCGCTCAGCATCAGTTTCGCAGTCTTTCCACGGCTTAATGTGTGAGGCTCTAAGGAGTTCAGTGTCAGAAATGTCCGAAATCGGGCACCGACCCTGCCAATAAGAGATCAATCGATTTCTGAAAATATCCTGACCAATGCGCTGCTTGACCAACCGCTCTGCCTCGGTTTTCTCCGGCAAACCATCGGTTGCAGCCTGAAATTCCTCCAGAGGGCCGTCTGGCAGGCTCACGGACAGCTCGTAGATGCGGGTTAGCACAGGATACAACTCGGACATCTGTGCGGCGCTGTAGGCGGCGATACCGGGGTGTGTGACGTGAGCCTTTGGAGATGGAAGCTCGGCGACAACGCCCGGGTGGTCGATTGCGACATACCAGGATCCGTTTTCACTGTCTGACGCTAGAAAAATCGTTCCTCTCGCCGTTGTCGATCCGAAAGCTGCCCATCCATTTTCTTGGCCGAGTTTCTTGCGGAAGCCGTTCTGCCACGCCGCTTGTTCGCTGGCGGAATAAGTTACAAAAGATTGGGGAGACTCAATTGCCATAGCTACACTTCACCAGTAACGCCGTGGAGGGTGGCGCTGCAACAATCCGGCCAATTCGCGGTACTCGCGCAGAAACCACTCGCGGTCTTCTTCCCAATCTGCGACAGCAAACCTTTGGTTGTTTCGACCGCGCCGCAAGTCTGCTAGCATCTTTAAATGCCTCTCGATTGATCGGAACCGCTGGTATGTCGCGGGTGCGCCCCATCCCTGGTATTTAGGATCAAGGTCTGATGGGATCTCGATCCGGAAACAGACATCCAGCCGCATTTGCCTTTCACGACTGGCGAGGCCACGGGTCTTTCCAACCCTGTATCCGACATAGGCCAAGGGCGAGCGGTCTTCACCGACGAAGGAGCCATCCAGAAAGGCGCGCATATCTCGCTTGATATCCGGGGGAATTGGCCGCTCTACCAGCGCATCATGTTCCTTCTGTGCCCTGTCGCGTTCTGCACGGGCGCGGGCTTCCGCCTCGGCCTTTTTGCGTCGCGCTTCTTCCTCGCGTCGTTCCCGTTCGGCCTTCCTTGCAACAAAGAACCGTAGGATCGGTGAACGGCCTGGCACGTTGCGCTGCCCGATGAAGCGTCCAGCGCGCTCAAACGAGATATTGGTGTCCCAACCTACTAGCCGCACCCCACGGAGGATTAGCGCCAGTAAGAGCCAGAGCAAAATGACCAGCAAAGCGAGGACGAACAAAGCGGCCAGCAAGAATTCCATCCTCTACATCCCCATCGCGCTGAAATCGCCGTTGGCCTCCATCCGATCCCACGCCTCTAGGACGAGGCGGCGGGTGCGGTATTCGCCGTGTTGGCGGAATTCCCTCTCCTTGAGGACGCGGAAGGTTTCCGAGGGGTAGTCAGGGCCCTTCACATCGGCGGGGTCGAGGATGTAGCGCAGTTCATCGCGGGTAAGGCCGTAGGCACGGGCGTAGAAGGCATCGAGCTCGGCGCGGAGAAGTGCGCGCCGGTCCTCATCCCAGTCGAAGGGTGGGCCGTCATAGCCCAGATCACGGGCGAAGGGGGCTAGACTGTGCGAGGTGTAGGAAAGCTCAAGGACCTTGGGGACAACGAGATTAAGTCGGGCTTGGTTGTAGAAACCTTTCGAAACGACCGGGAACTGCGCAATTGTTCCTTTCCTGATATGCGCTCCTCCAACCTTAGACTGGGCCGCATAGTCAAGGACTAGAGAGTTTAGATTAGCTAGCAGGGCGGCGGAGAAGCTCGCATCATCAAGAGAAGGAAGCATCAGTGATAGGGTGTCATCAGTCGCAGAAACTGGAATCACACTCGCAATTACAGTTCGTTGACTTGCTGAGTTGGTAATATCGCGCCAACCCATTAACCATCCCTTTGTCCATCCTTTTTGGGCCAAGCGCTGATGCACTTCTTTTGCTGGGACAAATCTCCCATCTCCGCGCCATTCAACATCCGCTGAACGGTCATTTAGCTCATGACCAAAACGATGGTCATATTGATAGATGTCTGCTCCCCTCAGAACAGGCAAAAGATCACCTCGGGGACCCTGCTTATAGAATTCCTCGAAAAACTGTGAGTCTGTCTTGTTCGAGCCAGAAAAGAAGTTGAGAATTACAGTCGGTGAGTAGCTTGAGACTTCGCCTTCTGGTGCGATGCTGATGAACCCCCGCAGCTTTAGGTAGTTCCGGATGATGCTTAGACTTGCTGCGCCACGATTGAAGCATGTCAATTACGTAGTTGATGCCTGCCCCGACCTTCGTTTCCACGTCGATCTCTCCAGCTTTATCTGGGGAAAATACCCTTAAAGCTTTTTCTAAGATAATCTTGTCGGTGTCGCCCTCCACAAATATCTTGCGGCGGTTGGCCAAAGCCAGTTGTTCGACCTCAGAACGGGCGTGTTCTTGGCGCCGCACCCTGTCTTCCAGCTTGGTAACCATGGGTGCGAAAAGAGCCGTCGTTCCCATCCGGTCATCAAGATCCCCAAGCTCTGTAACCTGTTTAGTGCCGTCTTCTTGCGCTTCTCGGAAGATATGGTGACAGGAAATTCGGGTTTCGGCTTCCGTCTGCCTGCGGTGTAGATTGTAGAAGACCGGTGAATGTGTGGTAAGAAATACTTGGGAGATACCTTCGTCGACAAAATCCCAGAACTGGTCGGCAAGTTCAACGCAGCTGGATAGTTCCAAGTTGTTTTCTGGCTCTTCGTAGCCCCAGATGAACATGTGTGGCTGGGCCCCTCGAACCTGAAGCCCACGTTTCTTATCCGCCATGAACTTGAGTATCAGAGGAATGTGACGAGCCTTAATCCCGTCGCCCCTGGCATCCAGCGAAATATTTTGGCCTTCACTCAGAAAGTCCAGGCTTTCAAACACATGGCTGAGGTCTTTGGGTAGGGCAAGGCGAGACTTGAACCCTAGAGATACCGTGATTTGTTCCGTCAAATCTTGAAGTTGGTCTGAAATCGATTGTTCGAAGTCTTGGCTCGAGCTGCGAAATTCACGGTCGGCCACTTCAGCAATGATGTCATATATACTTGCTCGGAGTTCGGAAAAGTACTCTAAGTCCTTGATCGCGGGTACGTATACGAAATTGATATTTCGCAGTAATGCGTGCGCATTGGATTGTTTCGGGATATCCACTGTTTCAACGGCTTTCCCCCCACGTGGACCTGCAATACGCCGCCGCCCAGAGTATTCGTCGTGAACTAGTCCTTCAGAGCGCCAGCGACGCTCCCAAACCACGTAATCGCCATTCGTAGCGCGATACGCTTCGGGCAATTCTATCTCGAGTTTGATCGAAATTTCTTTGGCCCTTCGGTTGGGCGTATTGAACACGTTGTGATCAACCTCAAAGTCAAGGTCATCAGCTGGCATGGTTCGACCATTAAAGAACAAGTTCAATGCTCTGAGGATATTCGACTTCCCAGAGTCGTTCTTGCCAACCAATACAGCTAGTTTCCCTGGTGAAAGCGACAGGTTGCGGACAGAGCGGAAATTCCGAATGTCTACTTTGGTAATTTGGAAACTCATAATATTCCTGAAGTATCGCGTCAGCTTAGTAGCTAAAGCCTGAAAGTTGCAATGGCAACGCGCAACTTGAAGCTGTTCCACGGTTGGTGAGGATCCCTTCTCAGAAGAGCGGGCTCAAATTTAACATAAGTCGCGATTATGCAGCGTTTTCGCTCTCGTCAGCCAACCACCTGCTGCACCCGAACAACGGTCAGTCGTGAAATCTAGATCAGTTGTAGCGTTGAGCCGAGAACACAAAGTGCTTGTCCGTGCCGTAAGGTCAGCGATGCGCAGGAATCCGGACTTTGCAAAATTCAGCGGACGGCCCAATTCGGACGTGGCCCGATGGGCGTCGTTGCTGCGGTGCGGCCCGCCAAGCCAGCCATTCGCCGCGAGCGCAACGCTAGAAACTAATTCGACGCGAGCACATGACCTTGCCGAAACCACCTGCCAAGAGGCCAGAGATTGTTCCATTGTCGATTTCCAGATCGACTTTTATCAGGCTCGGACTCGCCGGGTTCATAAACACCCCTTGTTCGATTTGAAATGATCGTTGAGATGATACGACAAAGTCGTGCAATACACATGCTAAGGGCCCCGCAGCCATCCCCGTCGCGGCTTCTTCCTCAATCGCGTATCGGGGCGCAAACATGCGGGTTGTAGCGTCTCGGTCGGTCGCCGATGGGTCTCTTGTGAAGACGTAGTAGCCGATCAAATCCAGTCGTTCGCTGATTTGCGTGATTTTGGCAAAATCTGGTTTCACATTGGCAAGACCATCGGCATCAGCGAGGCCGATGACAATGAAACTGTTACCGGTATTGACTAAAACCGGTGGTATTTCCTGATCAAGATGATGTCTGTTGATCCCAAGGGAGTTCAGTACATCGTCGATGCTTACACCTTTTTCCACCCAGTCCTCTGGTATCGCGTATTTTGGGGCCAGCTGTTCCATATAGGCGGCACCCTCTTTCATTAGTATGCGCCTTGGCCCATCAACTGTCTCCTTCGAGGTGTTGGGATTGGGAATCCGGCCCAGCGCGTCAAGGTGAGAGAAGGCGGCAATTGTTGCATGACCGCAATGAGCGATGCGCCTGTTCGGTGTGAAGAAATCCAGTTTGAAGCCCTCTGTCTTGGACTGCGACACAAAGGCCGTTTCGGACAATCCAACCCTTGCCGCGACGGTTTGCATATCCTGTTCGCCCAATTCATCAGCATCCAGGACGACGCCTGCGGGATTTCCACCGGCGCCACCGTCGACAAAGCCGTGTACGATTTCAACCGTTACCTGTCTGACAGTATTTGCTTGCGTATTCATTGGTTTTCTCCATACGTCGGCCGCACCTTTGAGCATGGTGCGGCCAGTTTTACGTCAGTTGCTGGCGGCGGTGATGCGGTTCAGAAAGGCGGTCATTTGCGCCGCAATCTCGGGCCCATATTCTTCCAGCGCGAAGTGACCCGTATCGAGCAGATGAAACTCGAGATCATTCAGATCGCGTTCATAGGGATAGGCGCCTTCGACCGGAAAGATGTGATCATTCTTACCCCACATCAGTAGCGCCGGGGGTTGATGCTTCCGAAACAGCGCTTGCCATTTTGGGTACTCGGCAACATTGGTGCCGTAGTCTAGGAAGAGTTCAAGTTGCACCTCTTGATTACCTTCGCGGTCGAGCAGGTATTGGACATGCCAATAATTGTCGGGACTGATCAGTTCCGGTTTTTTAACGCCGTGGGTGAACTGCCATTTGGTTGCATCCAGAGTGAGGAATCCACGAAGCTGGTCGCCGTTCTCTTGCGATGGCTCGGCCCAATAGGCTTTGATTGGATCCCAGAACTCGCGCAGCCCTTCCTCGTAAGCATTCCCGTTTTGAATGATGAAGCCGGTTACCCGCTCGGGCTGTTCCGCAAACATTCGGAAACCAACCGGGGCACCATAGTCCATCAAATAGACCGAGTACTGTTCGACTCCCTTCCGGTCGAGCAGCGATGTCATCATTTCGGAGATATTCGCGAAGGAATACTCGAAGCCTTCGGCCTTTGGCATCTCCGACGCTCCAAATCCGGGAAAATCGGGTGCGATCACGTGGTAGTGCTTGGCCAGTTCAGGGATAAGGTTGCGGAACATATGTGATGAGGTCGGAAAGCCGTGAAGCAGCAGGACAGTAGGTCTGTTTGGATCTCCTGCTTCACGATAGGCGATAGCGATGTCGCCGATTTCTTCCGTGCGGAAGCTGACAGCCTGCGTAGCTTCAATTCCAGTCTCTGCGGCGATTGCTGGCGCCGGTGTAAATGGCGCAGCAATGGAAAGTGCGAGAATGCTGGCGCTCAGGACGGATTTCAGATTGCGCGACATGGATGTTTCCTTTCTTCAGGTTACGGCGTGCGTGCTTGAACGCGCGGGGCTTGATATCGGTCAGTTTTGCTGACCCAGTGCCTCTTCGAGCCTTGCGTTTCGAGCTTTCAGTGCTTCCAGCTCAGTGCGAAGCGGGACGAGGTAATCTTCAAATTCTTCAAGGGTCAGGCGTTGGGGGATGTGCTGCGGGCAGTTCCAGTCCATCGCCTCAAGCTTGATCACAATCGCCCGCTCAGGATGAGCGCGATAGCCCGGCTCACTCAGGCGTTGCATCAGCGCCGGATCGGCATTGGCATCAATGAGTTTCGCCCGACCCCAGATCTTGAGGCGTCGCTGATTGGGATAATCCATCAGGATCAGCGAGATTCGGTCATTGCCCAGCAGATTCCCAGTGCTGAGATATTGCCGGTTGCCGAGGAAATCGGCGTAGGCAAGTGTCCGTTCATCCAACACTTTCAGAAAACCCGCTGGTCCACCGCGAAATTGTACATAGGGCCAGCCGGTTTCCGAGACTGTTGCCTGATAGAAGCCGTCTCTTTGCCCGATGAACCTGGCCTCGACCGGGCTGATTGAGTCCTCCTGACGCGTGCCGTCCAGAAACTTCGCGTAGCCGTTAGCTGACCCGTTTTTGGCCTGCGTTTCGCGAACGGAGGGCGTGAAGCTGATCTCTGCAAAGGGTCGTGCCATTGAATTCTCCATCTCGGCCTGGGCGATGCCCTGGGACTGAGGTGAAGTTAATTGGAGCTTTCAAGTTGCGGAATTTGGATACTTGGCAATATATTATTCAAAAATATGGAATAATATATTGGACAGATTTCACGCGTTAAAAGTCTTTGTGAAGGTCGCCGAACTAAAAGGTTTCGCTGCTGCGGCCCGCGACCTCAACATGTCACCACCGACAGTGACCCGAATGGTTTCTATGCTTGAGGACAGCCTCGGGCTACGTCTTTTTGTACGCACAACGCGCTCAGTGATGCTGACTGATAGCGGGCAAAGGTTTTTTGAGGATGCCAGACGTATTCTGGCTGACCTTGAAGAGGCCGAGCGCGCCGCTGTCGGTTCCTATGCCGAACCGACCGGGGAAATTAGTGTTACTGCATCAGTCCTGTTTGGCCGTATGTTCGTCACTCCAATTTTGGGCGAATTTCTGGATCTGTATCCAAAGCTCTCAGCGCGCACGCTCTATGTGGACCGAGTGGTCAATCTGATTGATGAGGGTCTCGACGTCGGGATCAGAATTGGCAACCTCGCTGATTCCAGTTTGATGGCTGTCAGGTGTGGTACGGTGAGGCAGGTCGCGTTTGCTTCCCGTAAATATCTTGACCAATATGGCGAACCAGATACGCCCGATGATTTATCCTGCCATGCAATCATTAATTCAACTGCCTTGAATGCATCGGCCCAATGGCATTTTCAACGGGGCAGAAAGACTGTCACCAAACGCATGAGCCCACGCATCAGCATGAACACAAATGACGCTGTGATCGAGTTGGCCTTGCAAGGTCATGGTGTCGGGCGGCTTCTGTCCTATCAAGTCGCACCCTACATTGCAGATGGGCGGCTCAAGACTGTTCTAAAGTCGTATGAACCACCCGAAGTCCCCATCCATCTTGTGCATCAAGAGGGACGAACCGTGTCTGCGAAGGTGCGCACCTTTGTTGACTTTGCTGTCGGACGTCTAAAATCAGATCCCCTTCTTGCCGGGAATCAAACACAGGTCCAAAAGCAAGATTAACAAATGGGCGGGCGTCGCGCTATTCAGCCACTGCCGCGACCGAGGCGATCCATGCATTTGGCACAAAGGCATCATCCAACGCGGTTTCCGCCACATGGTTCGTATAGTTCGACAGGGTTTTCAACGCTGTGCCGAGGATGACTTCCAGCATAGATCGGCGTGTGTAACCAGCCGTCAGAAACGCTTCGACCTGTGCGTCGCTGGGCCAGCCTCGGCTTTCGTTGATCACGATGGCGAATTTGCGCAGTGCTTCCAATTTGGGGTCGGCGATAGGGCTGCCATCGCGTAACGCTGCGATCACGTCTTCGGGGACACCGGCCATCTGTGAAAGAGTGGTATGGGCGGCCATGCAGTACTTGCACCCGTTCAACCGGTTGTTAGTCATAAGGATGATCTGGCGCTCAGTCTCTGACAGGCTGGTCTTTCCAAAGATGCTGGAAAGTGTCGTATAGCCTTCCAAAATTGCGGGCGCTTCGGCCATGGCCGCATAAAGGTTGGGTACAAAACCATATCCTTTCAGCGATGCTTCCAGAATTGGTTTCGCGGCATCAGGGGCTGAGGCGATTGTATATGTCTCAAAATCAGTCATGTCTGGTTTCCTTTGGGAAGAGTTTTCGACACACGCGAATTGTCATTGCGGACAGGGTGTCTTGGAGAAATGCCGGCCTTTTGGGGAGGGGAGAGGCAGCGGTGGCTCCGACCGGCAAAAGCCACCAAATTCCTCGATCAAAGGCTGCCGACAGGCGTGTGGTGGATGTCTGCCCACTTGGCATGGGCGCCTTGGATCACGGTTTCTTTGTCCTCAAGGTACTTCTTGAAGATTTCTTCATTCACAAAGAGATAGAGCTTGTCGTCCACGATATCGGCATACCGAACATCGCCATCAAGCTTCTTGCCTACATAGACGCCAAAGGCGCAGAACCCGCCGAATTGAGGCAGATGTGCCGTCGGATCCGCCTCGAATGTGGCTTTCGCTGCCTGCGACGCAAAATAGTAGTCCACTCCATCATGGGCCGATGTAAAAGTGGCGTTGCCCATTTCGGGTATTTCGGCTTCAAACATCGATACAGGATCGACGCCATGCATGCCGAGGGGCTGCCCAGTCAAGGTAAGACTGTTCGAAACGTTGTATTCATCGTCAGCCAATGCCGCCGCCGCCAGGGCGAGAGTCAACGCTGTTGTAAGCGTGGGAAATGTAAAGATGCGTGTCATGATATGTCCTTTCAGGATGCTAGGATCAAATTTGAAGATCGATTTGGGTCAGGCCGATTGGCCAATGCGCTCAACCGCGTCGTCGGTCCACCAGACGCCGTTGGCGACCATGCGGAAGTTGATGATGGCGGCGAGATACCCGTCACCTTCAGGCACCTTGGCCCCGGCTGTGGCATCGCGAACGACAGCGACTTCGTAGCCCAGCTCCAGCAGCTCGTAGAGATGCGCCTGCGTACACAGGTTCGCCGACATCCCCGCGAGGATCACCTTGTCGATCTTGCGTTTACGCAATTGCAGGTTCAGGTCATTCTGAGCAGGGCTGTAAACCTTGTGTGGCGAGCAAATGATGGTTTCGCCATCCTCGATGTACTTCTTGTATTGCGGCATCCAGTCGGCACCTGAGCCCTCGAAGTTGTCCAAATTGAGCGGTCCCAGGCGGTCAAACATGCCGATGCTGTGCATCGTCGCTTCCAGAGTGCCCTCGAACTCCCATTTGTGGTCATGTGGGTAGTAATAGTGGGGCGAGATGAAGACCGGCATCCCCGCAGCCTTGGCGGCAATGAAAAGCCGTTCGATATTGTCGACCGTGCCCTGTTCGGTCACGCTTTCGCCAACGACGCCCCACGTCACACCGTCCTCTGACAAAAAATCAATCTGGGGGTCGGTCACCACAAGCGCAGTACGCCCCGGCTCGATGGTCATGTCGATTTGGGGAAGGCCTGGATTTTCCGGGTCAGCATAGTAGGCGCGTGCTTCGTCGGTCGCGGCAAGGGCCTGCCCGCCAGCCACTATTGTTGTACCTGCCGCGGCCGCACCGGCGGCTTGTTGCAAGAGTCGCCGGCGCGCCATATCAACGCGTTCGGGCGTGACGTCGCAAGCGCAGCTTGCTCCATGTTTGTGGTCATGATTGCTCATTGCAAATTTCCTTTGTCTGAGAGGGGCAAATGGGTTTGCTTTACTCGGCAGCGCCCCAGGTGGATCTGACAAAGAAGAAGTTATGCACCACATCGATTGAGGTATCGGCCCGCCCTGCCAAGGTTTTGGCCGAACCTGCCATGTGGTATTGAGGTGTGTGCCTAGTCGGAGGTCGCCTGCTGCCTGAATCGTGCCGGAGCCTGGCCAACCCAGCGCTTGAAGGCGCGGCTGAACGTGCTCTGTTCCGAAAACCCGGTCATAAAGGCGATCTCGGCTATGGAAGCCTTACCGTCACGGAGCAGGTCACGAGCAAGTGCAACTTGTGCCTGACCAAGAACGTCGCGATAGGTCAGCCCTTCCTCGGCCAACCTGCGGTAAAGCGTGCGCTCGCTCATTCCCATCTCTTGTGCGACATGCGCTGCTTGCGGCGCGCCGTTACTCAGGGCCGGTGTAAGCCGGTGGACAATTGCTTGGCTCAGTGAGGTGTCGTCATCGCGAGAGTTGAACTCCTCATCCAGGTGCTTCGTCATGAAATCTGACAAGCCCGGATCGCCAAGACGATTTTCGCTTTCCAGCATAGCAGGGCGCATAGCAATGGCGTTGTGGGCGCTCCCAAATCGAACCGGGCACCCGAAATATTCGGCGTAACGCTCTGGTTCTTGTCTGCATGGATGCTGAAACGTGACATATGCGAGCGACAACCCATCACCCACAAACCGATGCATGTTCCTCGCAAAGGCCGCAAGCGCGCATTCGTTGCGCAGCTCCAAGGCAGCGCGATGTGATGTTTGTCCCTCAAAAATCCAAAGGACCGGATCGCCGGTTTCATCAAGTCTGTAAACTGCGGTGTCCGTTACGAGACGAAAATAACGCTCGATCCGTTGCAAAGATTGCCGCAAGGTCGGAGCTGTCTTTACGGCTAGGCCAAGGACGCCGAGATCATCGGTCGCAATCGCGTTCGCATAGGCCTCAACCAACGCGGCCTCGTCCGCTTGTTGCGTACGAATCCAATCGATCAGATCGAAATACGCATCATCCGCCAATTGGCCGTCTTGAGCTTCTGGTAGACGCAGCACGACAGCGCCATTCGAAATCAGGGCGCCATCGTCGTTTAGCGTCATCCCGGCGGCGTTGGCCATCGCGCGGGCGAATGCGTAAGTTACACTTGCCATACAGTGAGATTAGCACTGGAAAGCTCTTTCACGCCAGATCGTCCAACCCTGTGATAGGTATAATAAATAGAGACAGCCTCGATCTTCGGGCGCTTGAGGATAAATGCGCCAAACTGATAACACTCGTCATCAGGTTTTCTGAACGGTATCGTCCGAAAGCGTGCGGAAGCATGCAGCCATAGAGGTCATGGTAGATGGGCGAAATTTTCATATCTGTGCTGCTGCCGCTCGCAGTTGTTGTCATCATGTTCTGCCTTGGCCTCGGACTCACAGCGGCTGACTTTCAACGCATCGGACGACGTCCACGGGCCTTTTGCGTCGGCGCTCTCAACCAGATCATTTTGCTGCCTTGCATCGCTTTGATGGTGACTTTTATCTTTGGGATTTCCGCTGAGGCAGCCGTTGGCATCATGATTTTAGCGGCCTGTCCGGGCGGGGTGATCAGTAACATCGTGACCAAGCTTTCGAATTGGGATGTCGCTTTGTCCGTTACTCTTACAGCAGTCTTCAGTCTGACTTGTGTCGTTACCGTACCGCTCATCCTGGGGTTTTCGATGCAGATGTTCATGGGGGCAACTGCGCCCGCTATCGACATTTCTTCGACGGCTTTAGCAATGTTTTTTTTAACAGCTTCACCGATCCTAGCCGGGGTGATCGCGCGATCCTTGGCGCCGCGAATTGTAGCTGCGGTCGAACCAATCTTTAGCAAGGTCTCTATGCTACTTTTTGCGATGGTCATCGGAGGCGCTATCATTTCAAACTGGGTGGTGGTCGCGGATAACTACCTTAGGCTTGGACCCGCACTTTTTGTTGTAGGTGCGTCACTCACGTTTATTGGCATCATGAGTTCAGGGATGCTCGGATGCACAGACATCGAGGCGAAGACGATTTCAATTGAGACCGGCGTTCAAAACGGAGCTTTGGGAATCGCAATTGCTACTTTGCTGTTGCCTAACACCAATGGGTTAAGCGAATATGCCATACCATCCGCAATTTATAGCGTGGTCTGGATCGTAACAATGTTGCCTGTCTTCGCCCTCCTTGCGCGAAGAAGCCCAATTTCATGATCCTGACGCCTATTCGCTAGCTTTGGTTATGCGCTGAGCCAAGCCCCTTTGTTTCCATGCCAGAGCGCCGTCTGGTCAAAGAGCGACCAAGGAGCTCCAAAGCCCGTTGTGGAACGGCCGCTTTGGCGATTTTCCCTGTTGAAGGGAAGAGCTGTTGTTGCCAGTGCGGTGGATCCTGCGTCAGCGAAGGTGTAGACGCCAAGGTCAGTTTTGTCCGCAAGTCGGAATTGCAAAGTCTTGGATTAAGTGTCCGGATTGGGCTGGACCTGCCAAACATGCAAGCCGCGGATAATGGCCGCATCGAGCCCACTTTGACCGATGCTGATCGATGCCCCAATGACAGAAATGCGCAGATAGCGACCTTTGCAAAGTTTCGCGGACGGCCCAAACCGGACCTTCTAAAATAGGCTTTTCAGCTCCGGGTTGCGGACCTTTCCGACCTTGATGGCCGTTCGGTAAATAGCCGCTTCCGTCCCACAGCTGAACATGGCGATGAATTCCGCGCATGTCAGCTTTGAGCCACGATTTTGGGCCGAGCCCAAGTCAGTCCACAGGCTCGAAAGCCGGGAAGGTCCAACTGCCGTCCAGAATTTCGGAGCGTGGTTCGTAAAGGCGGACGGTGTAGTTCCAGCCGGGTGAAATCGGGATACAGTTGGCCCGGCCATCGTCACAGCCACCAAAATGGATCAGGTAGGCCCCATTATCGTCTGGTGTTGCTGTGAAGTTGTTGTAACTGTTCACCCCCATACCGTTAGGTTCCAGGTAGCCGTCGGCATTGTAGATGGTGATGGACCAGAACGCGTCCACCGGGACGTCCTTGACGGTCACGGCGTGTGGGGTTTCGCCATCATTTTCGGAAACGCTGTCGATGACATAAGACGCAGCAGTGAACGGCAGGCCACCCCAACCAGCGGCAGCGCCGACAAGGTGGTCAATGGGCCGTGTCTCGTCTTTGGTGCCAAACGCATATTTTGAATTAAAGCCAAGCACCGCGACATCACTCAGCGCCTTGCGCGCCACCCCAAGGTTATCCAGGTTCCAATCCGGCGCCTCGTATGGTCCTTTGCCGCCGCCGCTTGTTTTGATCGCGTCCTGCGCGGCATGGGCCTTTGCGATGTCGTCAGGGTTGGTGACATCAACGAATGTACGGAAGGCCACGAAGGCAAAGCGGGTGCCGACCTCTTCTTCGGTCAGCCTGTAGGTCCCGGGTCTTGCCTCAGCGAACATATAGTGATCCTGATTGACCAAATGCATCGACTGATACCGCCCGCCCAGGTCAGGCAGCGTGATCTCCACAGGCTTTGACAGGTCCACCACAAGTCCGGAATACAGAGTATCCTGATTCATCCGGATCGTTGGCTGATCCTCGGTGGTCGTTGGTTCGCGCAGGTGATGCAACTCGCCCACGCCAAAGCCGAAGGTCTTCATGTTGCCCCGGATATTAAAATCCGACTCGGCGCGTACAAAGTTTTCAACAGTGACGTTTTCGGCCAAAACAAACGTCGGAGCGCACAGGACGAAGGCAAGTAGAGCTTTCATGGTCTGTTCCTTTTTCACTCAATTCACAGGTTGGGCGGCGGGAAATGTCCAGCTGCCATCCAGAACTTCGGGCCCCGGACGATAGAGCCGAACCGTATAGTTCCACCCATCCATGATGGGCAAGCAGTTGACCGCATCCGTGTCGCAGCCCCCCAGATGTACCGTCATGCTGCCGTCATCGTTGGGCGTTCCGGTGATTGAGTTGACGTTGTAAGCATCGCGTGCGTTTTCCTCAAAGAAACCGGCCGCATTATAGAGGCTGACAGACCAAAATGCCCCAACAGGCACGTCTGCCGGGACGTCGATCTTGTAGGTTCCGACGGGCAGGTTTGGTTCGACACTCAAATAGAACGCTTCGGTTTCCGGCAAACCGCCCCAGCCGACCGCCGTGCCAATGAAGTGGCGTAAGGGATCAACCTCGGACTTGGGCCCAAAGGTGCGTGTTGCATCGGGCGCAAATCGGCCCAACTTTAGGGTTTCTGAAATCAAGTCCTCCAGATCCTTTTGATTGTAATCCGGAGAGATGAAGGGTTTGGATGACGCCGCCTCGATCATCATCGCGTCCTGGATCGCGTTCACGGCGGCCACGTCGTCTGGATCAGACGCGTCCACCAGTACGCGCATGAACACAATGACATAGGGGGTATCGAATGTCTTTGTGTCCAGAGTGTAGGTGCCGCCGCCAAAGTAGACTTCGTTGATATAGTGGTGCTGATTCACAATCATCGCGGTCATATATCGCCCACCCACCTCGGGCAGCGTCAGGGTCGCGCCCTCGCTAATATCGACAACAGCTGTGCTGTAGAGCGTGTCACGGTTCATGCGGATCGTCGGCTGATTTTCCACCGGAGTCGGTGTGCGGAAATGGAAAAATTCATTCACGCCACCGGCCAGTGAGACGTATTTGTCCAGCTCTGCATCCGTCGCTGCACGGGTAAAGTTATCAACCGTAACCGGAATTTCCCGACTGTCGACAAGCGCGTCAAGCGTGGCGCTTGTGGATTCCGCCGCGGCACCACCAGAGACCAAGGCAGCGACGCAAAGGGCTGTAACAGACGGCGCAGATTGGGAAAGTCGTTTAGGCATAGGCTTGTTCCTTTGTGCTTTCGCAGAAAAATATGTGCACAGATCTCTAGAAGTCCAAATAGGACGGTGACGTTGCTGTGACGTCATAGCTGCATTTTATCACCGTGCACATTTCATGGCGTTGTCATGGATCATTATTCTCGCTTGCCACCCCCTCAAAGTCGGGTTTCAGCCCATACTCCTAGTTCGTGCTGATTGCAGCATTTGTTAGACAGGGCTCGATGCGGACATCCAACGAAACGTGGCAATCGACCGCTATGCGGACAAAGCAGTCGTTCGTAGAATCTCTAAAGACGACGATGCAAATGCGTGATAACTCCAGATTATGGCCACGACATCTGCGCGAAATCGAACGCCCATCCCTTACGCATTTGCGGTTATTGGTGTTCTTTTTGCTTCAATCTGTTTCGGGCTGGTTCCCTTTTTCAGCCGCAGCCTGACCGAACAGGGTGTTGCACCCTATGCGGTCGCATTCTACCGCTACATTATTGCGGCTCTTCTTCTGCTTCCTGTTCTCATCGTGCACCGAAAAGAATGGCGAGAGATCACTTGGGGTCTTTCCGCCGGAGCCGTAATGGGGCTTGGTTGGATCGGATATGTAACGGCGCTGGAGAAGCTGCCCGCATCGACAGTGGGTGTGCTTTACATGACCTATCCGGTGTTCACCTTAGTTATTGCCTGGGCTGTGTTTGGCGATGCACCCACGCGACGCGCCATGTTGGCCGCTGGTCTGATTATGGTGGCAGCTGTCATTGCTGGCTCGCCTGCGTCAGTGGCTGCGGAACACCTACCAACGCTGCTGCTATCGCTTGCCGCCCCATTTGGGTTTGGCTTCGGAATTTGCGTCCTGGTACACAGGTTGTCACGGATTGCGCCGTTGGCACGTATCGCGTCAGTTTCTCTGGGGTCTGTACTGGGCCTCGCGCCGCTCATCCTTGGAGCTGAGGTTGGAGAGCTTCTCCCAAGGGAACAATCCGATTGGCTTTTCATTGTTGGTATTGGTCTGGTTACCGCTTTCGTGCCCCAGCTTATCTACACGATATGCTCACCTGTTATTGGGGCTTCCCAAACTGCGGTCGTCGGAAGCATCGAATTACCCACGATGTTTGCCGTGGGATATCTTGCCTTTGGCGAAGCCATCTCTTTTCCTCAAGCTTTGGCATGTGCCTTAGTGCTGGGCGCAATCGCGATCACAAGAAGTAGAAAGACGCGCACCGTATCTACCGTGCTCGCAAAATCACCAAGGCGGTAGTACTGGGCTCGGTGCTGCCGTGCTCTGACGTGGGCAAGCTCTGCACGGGTGTTTATCGAGATGACGACGGAGCGGTGCGGGTAGTTTTTTACGTCGAAAGATCGAGTTCCATTAGCACACAAGCCCCTTCGTCCTTGATGTCCAGAAAAGGTCGCTGCCCGTTGAGTTCGAAGTCTTCGTAGCCAATCGAATGAGTGCTGGTGAAGCCCGCTTTCAAAAACATGCTTTGTGAAAACCGGTTTGTCGCTTCGGCGAAAGCAATCCGGTAGCCGGATCTTTCAGCTTGGCTTAGACAAGAGTCCAGCAAGCTTTGCGCAATTCCTCTTCTTGAGAAATCATCACGCACGGCGATCATGAATATATGAAGAAACCTCTCTTCCTGAATGTCGTGCGTCTTTGAAAAAAAGCCTTCCAGCTCATCAATTAGCTTGATGACTGGCTCAGAGTCCAATTCCACTGCATCAATCCCATCAGGGGGCGGTTGACCGAAGTCATGTGCCAGAACTGCGCCTACTATTTCACCAGAAGCTTCATCGAGAGCAACAGACGACAAACCCTCCTTTGCTGATTTTGATCCAAATAGTTCGGCGATCTTTTCGAGCTTTTCAAGCGAGAACTTAGTTGAAACGGCGGGAGGATCACGCCTGCTAAAAACATCACCAAGCAGTTTAGACATTGCATCATTGTCTGTTTCTGACATTCGTCGAACTACGATCTCTGAACTAGTCATTCGGTATTTCTCCCAAAACAAATGGCGTAAATACTTGGCACAATGTTAGCTTTTGGCGCTTGGCGATTGTGTTTGAACAGGGACAAAGCAGTAACAGTCGACGGGATCGTCTCAATCTTTTGCGAATTGCGATAAATCAATAGCACGGGCTTTCAGCCTTTCGTTTCCTCAATTGCTTGCGCATTCATCGATCAGCCATTGGCAGACGGCGCGAACGGCTTTGCGGCGCCCGGCGCGATTGTTGACTGCCAGGTAATACCCGCCGAATGGGATTTCGATGTCCGCGAGTTCAACCAAAACGCCCGATTGAAGTTCAGGTCCACATAAATTCTTGTCCATCAGCACTGCTCCTAGACCGGCGACTGCCGATTGGATTGCCAATAATGCGCCAAGTGGATGGGGCAATTTGAGGTCAGGGACCTCATTAAGTCCGGCCCGCTTGAACCAATCAGTCCACAGGCTGAACGTAGCTTCTTCAATCAAAGGGCCGCGAGCAAGCGCCTCAATATCCAATTTGCCATCTGAAATCGGCGCAAAACCGGGTGCCGCATAAGCCCGAACTTCAGATTGAAACAGCAGATGGTATCCATCAACCGATCCGGTTCTCAAATATCTCACCCCAATGTCGAAATCATGGGCTTCAATATCCATGACCTTAGTAGTTACGGACAGTTTCAGATCAATTTCGGGGTGACGGGTCTTAAGACTTGTAAGCCGAGGGATTAGCCATTTCTGGGCAACTGTGGTTTCTGTCGTCAGCGTAACGGTGCCTTTGGGGGGAACCGAAAGTACCTCCGTAGCCAGAGCGATCCGGTCAAAGGCCGGAGTAATCTCCGTCAGGTATGTTCGACCTTGATCGGTCAGTGCAACACCGCTGTTCTGGGTGCGGAAGAGATGAACGTTCAGACGCGCCTCCAGCCCTCTTACATGTCGGGAAATGGCGGAATGGGAGACGCCCAACTCTGCGGCGGCCTTGGTGAAACTGCCCAATCGACCCGCCGCTTCAAAGGCGCGCAATGCGTTTAGGGGGGGTAAAAGTCTCGGCACGACCCTTTGTGACTTTTTGGAACAATAGGTGTCAAGTATCAACGTTTGAGGGCGAAGGTCGCAGCGTTGCATGGTCGAGGAATGACAATTTCTGGAGGCGACTATGAAACCCATTGATAAAAACGAGTTTGAGATTCACGAAACTAAGGCAGCTCCAAAGCACTTTGGCCGATTTGATTTGAGGGGATGGCTTCTGGGCTTTCTCAAGCCGTCGATACAAACAGGTTGCGACCCGGTCCACCTGACGCATCGACTGCTTAGAGATGCAGGAATCGACGAGTTGGACATCGAGAGAAAGAAGCTAATGAGTGCGCCTCTGATCCGCTGAACCCTCACGGACTATGAACGCCTGCTCCATGTTCGCAGTACAAAAACTTCGCGGAACTGAATTGTGATTACGTGGAGTGCGACTGGATTGGCGGTATCTTAGCATGGCTTGCAAATGAAGCCCCCTGCGGGGCTCAATCCGGTCATCTGACGGTTTACCGATTTACTAAGCCAAGGCCGGTCAGTTGGTACTCAAGTCACACTGAAGCATCAAAATACATTCCCCTACGTCGTCTTTTCTCATTGATCTGGTACTGACTTCGACAGATAGAGAGGTGTGCGGTGGCTGTCTTCCTTCGCAAGTGGCGCATGTCAAAGCGCTGCCGGAGGACCTCCGGTGGCCTTTATTCGTGGCTTACGCAGCAGCCACAGGCCCTATCAGAGGACGTCATGCCCTTTTCAACTGACGGTCAAGACCGCGCTACTCGCGCCATTGACCCATTGCCAATACGCCTTATCAAGCGCGCCATACTGGTTCTTGTCGGCCTGTTTTATTTCCTCTTCGTGGCCTTTGCCCCTCTTCTTTGCATTCGGCGCAGAGGGTTTCGGGGTTGGTATTGGCGCCTGGTGAAACGGTCATGTTCCCGCCTGCTGTGGCTCCTCAGCATTCGCGTCGAGATGCGTCCTGAGGAAAAGAATGCCCTCGCCGCCGACACCAACAGCATCATCGTGGTTAACCACCGTAGCCATCTCGATGGCTTCAGTCTCATGCATGTGGTGCCCGACACCAAATGGTTCACTTTCGCGGCGAAATCAGAGTTCTGGAACAGCAAACTCCTGCGTACTGGTTTTGATGGAGCGGGTCTCGTCCCTATCAATCGGGACTCCGGTTCAACGGCCATGGATACGCTGATAAAGGCCGTCCGGGAAATGCCTGCCCGCTGTTCCATTGTGCTATTCCCAGAAGGCACCCGGGCCAAAACAGACTCGCTAGGGGACTTTAAAGCGGGTGCTGTCTTAGTCGCCCGAGAAACCGGCCGCACGATCACCCCTATTGTCATCCACGACAGCGATAGTCTACTTCCACGCGGCAAACATTTACCGCGCAGCGGGACGATCCGTGTGGAGGCATTGCCAACATTCGCGTGCGATCCTACCGCTAGTGTGGATGAGGATCTGGCGCGATTGCGCAGGCAGATGATGGCTGTGTTTGAACGGTGAAGTCTGTTTGACAGAAATATGCAGAAACCGAGTTTGTTGAGTTTCGGCTACGCGTAGCGGCAGATAACAGATTTGCGGAACAACTGTACTTGTCGGTGGGGTTTTCTCCAACGGGTATCGATATGCGAAGACCTAGTTAGTACCCGTATTTCAGTATGCTCTTAGCCAGTCTTATCTATGGTTGGACTGCTTGGTATTATCACTGAACCCTCAGAAGAGAATGGACATTTGTGCGCCATCACCAAACGCATCACCACGTCTTATATCGGCTGGAGTGGCAAGATTGAGTATTGCGGCTGCTCTAACGCCGACAAACCACACAGATACCCAGCAGAGCAAAGTCGCAAAACGTCTTTTGCTACGCAGCACGCCTCACATCGCCAGCAATTCCCGATGAATTGCGACCATCGCCCAGGTGTCGCGCGTGCAATACGCCACAAGATCAGCATATACCTTCTCGCGCGCTGGATCATCCGGTTCCGTCAGTGTTACGTCCTTCCAAAGGCGAGACGCGCTCGCCCCCTCTTTGATGTCCAGATCATCGTATGAAAGTTCTGGCAAAAACGCTGGAAGAACGGCCTTGATGGAGGCGCTTCCCTTGAACGCGGGATCGTTGATCACTTCATCCGCAAACGGCTTCATAAGATCTACAACGCGGGCGTTTAGGCCTTTCAGGAACTCTGCATGCTCTGGATAAGTTTCCGCCATTTCCGTATTGCGCGATTTCTCGAACGGAGCATACCAAACCACTACAGAGCCAACGTTTCCTATGTCCTCACGAAGCCTTTTCAGCAAGGCTGGCATTGGGTTACTGGCGTCTCGGTGGAGATACTCCCTGTGCTCAATTTCTCCGCCAGGCTCATGCTGGATATGCAAGGAATACTGGAAAGCCACTTGCTGATAGGGACGCGTTCCGTCCCAGGGTGGCAGCAAACTCTGAGATGTCTCGTAGTCAAAATAGTGAACCGGATAGACAATCTCGCTCAGAAACCTGCTTAACTCCTGATGATCGATTGTGCGTTCACCGTTCGCCACTGTTCTCAAGTAGCGCTGTGTCGACTTGCCCAACACAGATGGATCACTGATCTCGTCAATCTTTGTGATCCCATTTGCGATGAGTTCCGAGGCTTTTTCCGCATTCATGAACGGAAGGCGGTGGATACTGTCATGCGCGAGAGGTGGGTCGAATTTTTCGCGGATCTCCAGCCATTCACCATAGGATTTAAGGCGCGCACGTTCGGGGGACGGATCAGGCATCGTACCGCTGGCAACGACGCTCAATGCCTGATCGATAAGCGTGCGTGTTTTTTCGAGCTGCTCAGTCACCGCATCCGTGATGTCAGTGATGCCGACAAGCTCTTGCGGATTGATTTCGCCGTTTCTGACGTAATCACGGTTCACATGTGCAACTTCGCAGCGCGTAATGGGGAACCCGGCCGCCTCAAGCACGACACGCTGGAATGCGAGATCAAAAGTGTGCTCGGGTTTTGCAGAAGTCCCGCTCTTGATCTCTGTCAGAACGTACCCATCATCACTGCGGCTCACGATGTCGGAGATGCAAGTTATGGTTCCATCTTCATAGCGTCCCTGCGCCACTGCGTTTGCACCGTTTCTCCAAGCCTCCAAAGTACGCGCGGGCAGAGCCTGGTATTCTGAAAAATCTGAAAAACCGAGGCGAACGAGATCACCAAAAAGCTCCTCTGCATATGGTTCAAAGGCGTGCCCCTCGTCAAAGCGTGCTTGCAACGAAGGGTCAATTGGCGGCAACAGATGCCTGGCATGCTTCTTGATCCAGAGCCAGGCAGGGTGCCTGAGAAACAACATGTAGTCTGATTTGGATAGCATCGTGTAATTTGCATTCCAGAATTGGTGAAACCAGTGGAAGACCATCATGGTCAGCTATTGAGAGTAACTTTTCTTTGGTGCAGTCGGCGTTACCACTCTACCAAAGCCTCATGTAAATCGTACCGATAGCTCGGCGTCCATCACGCCACCAAAACCAGCTGACCATTCTTCACCTGGAGACACTGGCCATGCGTCTGTCAATGTGCCAGTTGTGACTAGCTCGCCTCCCTGAAGCTGGTCGTCTTTGAAAAGCAGAGACACAAGATGAGCCAGGACTTTAATTGGGCCGCCGAGCGCGTTTTCACCCTTGCCGGCCTCGATAGCCTCGGTGCCCTTGAACAACGCTAGTGGCACTTCGGCCAAGCCGGTCAAGATATCATGCGTCGCCTCGATTTTGTCGCCAAGAACAAGGCAGCCGTGCAATCCTTGTGCTGCGATTGAGTCTTCGACCGAGAATTTCCAGTTGGGATAAATCGATTGGACGATTTCAAATCCTGGAGCGACCCACTCCACGCAACCTGCCAACTGCTCATCGTTCATTTCAGCCGTCGGTGTATGTCTAAGGCCGAGTACGATTTCTGGTTCAATCCTCGGTTCTGAATACCTTGCCAAGTTTACCGGCTGATCAGTCGAAAACAGCCCATCTGCGTGGACCTCTCCCCAAATGGGTTGATCCACACCGTAAACAGGCCAAATCGTGCGGTTCGTGAAGCCGACTTTTCTGCCAACTCTTTCTTTGTCCAGAATCTCGCGGACACGACTAGCAATCGAATAAGCGTCATCCAGCGATAGCTGTCCTGCCTCTGAAGACAGTTTAGGTATCTGCTGGGCAGAGGTCAGGGCATCAGCAATTGTCTGAGCGTTAGATTCAATATCTCTTGTCATATTCGCATTATACGCTCCGACGGCTGGATTGCGATGCAAGCGAGGTTTTGAAGGGCCATCGTCGGAAACTCAAAGGCTTGCAATGAAAGTGTGGATATGCCTCATTAACCTTCTGAGAGATGACAACCTTCGGTTGATGTCTATTCTTCAACTTAACCTTGGTTGGAAACCAGCTTCCCACTCGGAAGAATTCCTCTAAGGCTTCAAGATGTGCCTGGCGCTACTGCCGCTTTCGTTTGACCGAGATAATGCATCCGGAATGCTTCGGGTGCCGTGCTGGTACATCACGAGCCATCGCATCCACATTTCCAAGGTGTCGTAGTGCCCCGCTGTTCAGCAACACGCCGCGCCCGGCATCATACCGACGTTGCCCAAATCCGCTGGCAACGCATTCCCAGTCTTCCTTGGCCGCCGCGTTGCGGAATCTCGGTAGGTCGTGCGGATCATGCCGCCCAGGTGTTGCTGCGACGTGATCGTGTTTCTTCGCATTGCTTTGGTGGGTTATATGGTGGGTCACTTGAGTTGTTCCAGGTCGCTGGACAGTACCGGTCGTCGGCCTCGGCTTAGGGCGCATGATTGTCACGACGCCTTGTGGTTTCGGATGTCCTGGGACTGCCACGTGAGTTGCCGTCGGTTTTGGTGTCAACTGTGGAACCTGGCCAGGAACCGCCGTGGGAACCTGATTGGGGGTTGCGGTTGGTACAAGCGGTGGCGTCGCCGTAGTACCGCTGGGTTGCGGAACACGGCCGGGCACTGCAACCGGAATCTGGTTTGGTGTTGCAGTCGGGACGAGCGGTGGCACAGCAGTTTGACCGGTGGGCTGAGGTGGGACCTGACCAGGAACTGCGACTGGTATTTGGTTTGGTGTTGCGGTGGGCACAAGTGGCGGCACCGCTGTTGGGCCGGTGGGTTGAGGCGGAACCTGGCCAGGGGTAGCGACCGGAACTTGATTGGGAGTTGCAGTCGGAACTTGCGGCGGCACCGCGGTAGGACCGGTAGCCAATGGTGGAACCTGATTGGGAACGGCTGTCGGAACCCGGTTTGGTGTCGCGTTTGGTGCCAAAGGCGGAGCTAGAGTTGGCGCTACTACCGGCGTGGGAACCTGACCAGGAACCGCTATTGGTGTCGCAATAGGAACCTGACCGGGAATTGCGTTCGGGACCGCGCCCGGCGTAAGGACTGGAACAGTAACGGACGTGGGCGTTTGCTGCGTTCCCTTAGGCGGTAACTGATTTGCCACCGGCTGAGTTGGGCCAGTAACTTGATTACCTGCCCCTTGCCCACCAGCCTGCCCGCACCCTTGGCTCGACTGGTGTGGGTTCCCTACGCCTCGGCACCACCCGTAGTGATTTCCGCGGGCAAAGACCTGAGTAGCGGCCAGTTCTGCAATTAGACAAGTTGCGGTAAGTACAGCAATTCGGTTCAGTTTCATAACATCCTCACCAACTTGTTGTCAGAGCAAGATACGCGCCAGGATCGCCTGAGTCGGTCAACGGACCGTCTCTCAAAGGGACACCGACATATCCGGACAGGAATAGATTTTGCTTAAACTCAATGTCCAACCCAAGACCTGTCGATGCCAGTGTAGCATTGTCAACTTCAAAACTCGCAGGGTCATTGTTCGAGATGTAACCCACGTCGAAAAAGGCAAAGGGCGTTAAGCGATGTATGCTCTGGGAACTGGGGAAGTAGGAATGAGACACTTCGAAAATCGCGGAAATCCCGGAATCACCATCCACTTCGTCAAAACGATATCCGCGCAAAGCATAGCGATCACCAAGGAAGTACTCTTCGACAGAGGGCAGCCGGTCTGTTGTGTACTGCCCCCAAATCTCGGTGCGCCAAGCTGTGTTGGGCGACAAGCCCGTTAGTGGGCTTTCGTATCCGATGCCGCCTCGTAGATGCCAGAACGAAGAGTCCCCGTCGTCAAAATTCGCGTCTGTCGTGTCGTTGTCATTGTCACCAAAAGATAAGGTTAGCCCCGCTTCCAGAGCTTGTCCCTTTGGATAGTTTTGCCCGTAAAGATATGTAAGGCCAACGACACTCGCGTCACTGGATAGTGGAACGCCACCACTGACTGAATCCGCTTTTGAAAGGCGATAGTCCAGCAGAAGATATCCATAACGGGCCACATCGCGGATCACGGGGTAACCCATCGCGACTGTGAAGTTCTCGCCGTCAATATCTGTTCTCGCAAAGTCCCCTGAGAGGTCACGTTTTGCGTTTATGTTCCCGTAGAAGATCTCACCGTACAGACCATTGCTGTTCAGCGGCGTGCGATAGGTAAGAGCGCCCCATAAAGAGTGCTCATCGTCTTTGTCCCAATTGTAATTGCCTGATCCCTCAAATCGCAGCAAATCCCCGACGGTCAGCGTTGAATAAAACTCTTGCACGACATAGAAGCTGAGCGCTTCTCCAAGCTCACGCGGAGGGTTGTCGAGTGTCGCACTACCGGCTTGTTTTCGCAGTGGCTCTCCCAATACTCTCAGCCGAGCACCAGCCTGATCCGGGTAATCAAGTTCGGTCGACAACTCCAAGTCAGGTATGTCCTCGGCTAGCATAACCGCCCGCTCAAATCGTTTCAGCGTTATGGGATAGGAGGTGGTGAGGGGCTGAAAAATCTTCTCTAGGGTTTGGAACGTGCGCGTATCTACACCTTCAATTTCGATGGTTTGAATGCGCCCTTCATCAACAATTATGCTCTGCCCATCGGGACCGGGCCAGGCCTCAGCCAAGAAGTAACCGTCTTCTCGGTAGATCTGAGTGATCGTTGATGCGACCTCCACCGCTGTGATGCGCCCTGACCGATTGAAGGCCAATTGACCGGCAAAAGTTAACAGCTCATCCGCATCATACACCGTTACGCCGCTGACCGAGTGCTGGGACGCGATGTCCCAGGTTTGGGCAATGCTACTTCTTGGAACTGATGCAGTGGCCACAAGAGTGCAAATGATCGCAAAAACAACTGAGCTGAATACGCGCATTTTTGACAACCTTAAAGTGACTGAGCATGTTGAAGTCCAATGTTATTATGTGGTTCGCATGTGTGAACCTGACGCTACTCGAATGTATTGATGGGTGATGTTTTTAAGAAACACAGTGAACAGAACGCAGATTTACTTAATATGCCGCACATACGACGGCGCTCACTTACACAACCCGGCTTTTCAACAAGTTAGAGTAGAGAACTAGTAGGACAGTCCTCACAATTCTGGTTGCTCAAAAACATAAAGCCGCGATTTCTTGGCATCGTCTGTCAGAATATAAAGAAGCCCTTTGGTCTCATCGAGCGCGATCCCTTCGGGATGTTTAACTTCTTTTTGTTTTCCATCTTCCGTGAACGTCAAACTGATAGCTCTTACGGACTTGGATTCTGGATTGAAAACGAAGATTTCACGGCCTTTGTCACTCACAATCCAAAGAGAACGTGAGGACGGGGACCATGCCAGGCCGCTCAAATCCAGTCCATCATCATCTACACGCTCGGAGATAAAACCTGCATCGCGGGCTAAAGGAATCATCTCAACAATTTCGTCTAGCGCTGGTGATACGACCATTAACAGCCTTGGTTGTCCTTCAATGCCAATGAAGACCCGCCCGGATTCCGGGTCAACGGCGATCCCTTCGGGCCCCTTGTTCAATGGGTTGCCGACAAGTAATTCAGCGGCGGCCGAGTAACCTTTGAGAGATGTGAGAGGGATTGTGGTCAGTCGAACGGGGTTGGTTGGGTGAACAACTAGAATTGATCGGTCAGTTTCCTGAACCACCAAAACAGATCCATCTTTTCTTGATGCAACGCCCTCCAGATCTGATCCCTCCAATGATGGCAACTTAAAGGAGTTTCCCAATGTCCCGTCGATTCCAAGGAGGTGCAGTTTAGGTTCAGCGTCGCTTACTGACCACAAGAAGCCTTCAGCGTTGGACAGAGACAATCCGGAAGGTTCCGAGAAGCCTTCCGATTTACCCGCCACCTTGAAGGAGTCGACGAGTGTCAAGCCAGGACTCTCGGCATGGGCGCGCTCAATCCAAGCCAGCAATGCAAAAGCAGTGCTTGTAAAAGAAGCCAGTGTCCCAAGCTTGGGGAAGCACCGTGAAAACCCAAGTTTCGACCGAAGCAGCTTGTGTTCTGACATTGGATTTTCTCGCGCTTGGACCATATCCCTGTATCAGCGTTCGTATCACAGTCCGGATGCGATGTCCGAAGAATGCACGGAAATCTCTTTACCTGATCCCGCCTGTTGCGATTGAATTGAATGGGGCACGAAGTGCCTTTGGTGAAGCGTAAGCCTTTGGCGTGAGCAGGAAGGAAGACAAGTTGAACAAGACTTTCCCACTCATGGCCGTGCTATTGATGGTGCTGTTGCCAGGTGCTGCGGTAGCACAAGTCGACCCCGCGACGATGCTGGCCGGTACTTCAGAGTCGGAAATACTTATCGAACGACGTTGGATACAGTTTCGGGGCAAACAGGAACTGTATTTTTTCACTCTCGATGTGATCGTCACAATCATTCTGGCTGGCTTGATCGTCTATCATCCGGTGAGACGCAAAGCCCGTAGAAGTGTCAGCGATATCGTCATGCCAAGGCTTTTCTTTCTCTATGCGCTTATCGGCATGGCGGTTGGCTTTCTGGTAGTTCAGCATGGGTCAATGATTGGTTTCGTTATCTTTGGCATTGGCGCGTTGCTCAGGTTTCGCTCCAATCTGGATGATCCGGTCGATACAGTCGAAATGATAATCGTAACGGTTCTTGGTCTTGCGGTTGGTTTGGGCTTGCCGCTGATGGCCACACTGGTGGCGATTGTGTGTTGGTGTTTTATTTGGCTCGGAGGGCGAAACAAGGGCGTGGAAATTTCGCTCAAGGCCACAGACGAAGAGCACTCGTTGAAAGTCAGCGGAGACATTGAAGCCATGGCCGCAGACGCTGGCTGGAAGCTTGTCAGAAAACACCACGTTCCCGGCAAATCTCGCGTTTCATTGCTTTTCATCACCTCGGGTGGACTTTCGGAAGCCCGGATAGAAGAGATGATAAACGACATGGTTCCTGAAAAAGTTGAACTGAAGCTCAACCTCTAGTCATTTGACAAGGTCCAAACGTTTCAACACCGCGTTCGGGGATCTGATCTCTTTCGGAAGCGACTTGAAGTTTACCGACCTTTCGAAATCAGGTCCTCGATATACTGCTATCCCAAATTCTCCGTTTGGCTGGAATGTAACATGAGTGAAGCTATGAGGTGATCTGGCGTTATCGCCAATAAGCCGCCGCGGGCCACCGCCCAAGCAAGCCTGGGAGACATAAGCCACGCCGTCTTTCCAACCTGGATAGAAGGCATGATGGTGGCCTGAAAGGTGCAGAACGACACCGCTTTCCAGGTAGATCTTTTCAAGTGTTGGGTCACCGATGATTTCGCGTTCGCGCTGAATCGCGAAGGGCCAGAGTGGGAGGTGACTGAAAGTGACAATCGGGTCTCCATTTGCGCCCAGTTCCTCAAGCCTGTCCTGCTGGTCGCCGGATAGAGGTCCCAAGGTCGTAGCGTCCAAAGACGCAAACGTTACGCCCTGCATCTCAAAAGCGTAGAAGAACGGGTAGTCATCCGAAACCAGAAAATCGACGTCTGGTTTTCTCGGTGTCCATTCCTCTGCGTATATTTTTCTTTCACGCTCGAACCCACGGTAGGCGGAGGCATCATGGTTTCCTGGCGTGACCGCAAATGGAATGCCGGCAGCCTCTAAAGGATCTGATACGGCCTCGTGAAACGCCTTCCACATCTCCCTGACCTGTTTGTCGGATAAGTTGGGGATGCGCTGTCCCGCAACCATATCTCCGGTCGAAATAACCAGATCTGGATCAATCTCGACTATCCGCTCAATCGCTTTGTCGACGCGGGCATCGTATCTTACCGAACCATAGCTTCCGTTCAGATCCGATATGACGATAACATCCAATGCCACCGCTTTGCAGGCGATCAGAGCGGTCCAAATGAACGCCGCAAAAAGGGTGGAAAGCTTACGGGGCATTACAGTCCACAGCCTCTACCTCGGTGTCGTTTCTCAAAAAGAATGCGACAGGATCCAAGTCGAACATCAAATCGCCATTTGAACAATTGCTCTGGAGGATGCCCGTTGCCAGCGCAGTATTTTTGACAACTTGTGCAATCTGACTGTCTGACAACCCAAAGCTTTGCGATAGCCAGTCATAGACTGGGCCTTGGGTTTGGAGTTCACTATTCAATGCAACCAAGCGCCGATATGTGCTTGGAGAGAAGTGGCGAATTTTCTCCAGCATTTGAGTAGATTTCGCGAAGTTGGCATACTCGACACGCCCGCCAGCATCGTTGTCGTTTAGATTGCTGCGACGGATCAATAACGCGTCGGCGGGAACGTCTCCATCGTTTGGCTCATGGTGCTTGGCTTTCTTATGCTTCAGTTCTCCGTCTTCGACCCAATACCAATAGGGTGTGAAGTCTATGTTTCCTACGCGGTCCTGCTGGCTAAAGATGAAATCGAGGAGTACAATCTCGGTAAGTTCTTGCATCCAAAATGCCATCTGTTGGTCGCTGACATCGGGACCGAGATCCTTGTTGATCATCCGGTCTCTTCGACCTTCTCCGACGCCCTCTACAATGGCCTCTGGCAAGGGTTTTGAAGAACGCAAAGCCAAGAAAGCAGGAGTTTCCTGAAAATCGCGGTTCTGACCTTTCCCCCAACCAGATTTACGGGTGCCGTTGATTTCCGAGCCGTATCGATGCCCAGGGCTATCAAGCAGCACACCGTATATTTGCGTTCGATCTGCGGTGAACAGATCGTCGGTTGGTTGGTATGAGTTCGGGTCAGCGTCCGCAGCTGCAAAGACCCGCCAGCCTTCATGGTTCATGCGCCCGCCGCGAGAGCCACCAGAAATCGCAAGGCCAGGCTCTGCGACCTCTGAAAAATGCGCCTGGGCGTCCATGCTGCGCCAAACGGCGACAGGAACTTTGACAGTCGTGTCGAAATATCGGGAGAAATGATAGTAAAGCAGCGACGAGGTGGAAAAGGTTCCACTGGTGCCCTTTTGGTTCATGGTGGATTTGAATTTGGCCACCCTGTCCTTGGCCAGATCTTTTGCTGCCTTCCCCTCTTTGCAAGCGTTTCTCTCGAATTCAGAACGGTTCCCCACGTAGGGTCCTTCCGAAATATCGTAGACGGCCATTCCTGGACTGGTGCTCCAGGTTTTAGGACAAATAGCAATTTCGGAGGCATAGAAATCGATCTCGCAATAGGTAGTTTCTTCCTCAAGATCGCTTTTCTTATACTCGCCCGTTGGAACTTTTTCGATCCGAATACAGCGTTCAGTAACGCCGTTGGGACTATCAAATGTCGTGGCTTCACCGATAACATCGTCGTTCGCCCACAAGACAGTGGGCGCAATGAGAGCAAGTGACCACAGAAGATTGAACTTCATTTGGATAGTCCTCCCAAAATCATTTAGGGCAAATCGCTGCCTGTTGTTCGGTGGAGATCTTCAATTTGGGGTCGACGCTGAAGTTGGAGAACTTTGAATCAATCCACTGGTCGCATCCGCCTGAACATGGGGCCCCGTTTCGGGCATCATTCCAATATTCCTTGGCCCTTTTCTCCGTCCAACCGCAAAACTGAACGAGCGCCATTGCCGACAATGCACCCGAGGAATGAACGCCCCACATGCAGTGCACCAGGACAGGACCCTTTCCAGGGTTTTTAATCACCTCGTGTATGGACGCCATGACAGCATCGGGTCGGGAGGATCTGGCGCCTTGATAGTCAAAGGATCCGTTTCCGCAACTGGTGCGACCGTATTCAGTGTTTTTGCCGAAGTCCGCATAAAACCCGGTTGAAAACCCCTCATCACACAAAGCTTCGCGTTGTCCTTCACTCAGGCCCGTTCGCCCCTTGTCGCCGCCTTTGAAACCGGAGCGATACAACACTCCGCTCAATACGGGTCGAAAGAAAGCGACGCCATCAACACCTCCATCGCCGCCCTTTGATAGCATTTGACTGTTGCTTGGACCGCCGTTTCGGCTTGTTACGTCGGAATTCGCAGCGGTTGCGAGAACACCAATGAATATGAGGGACGTCAAAAACCGCATGTCAGTTCCTTTCTTTTCTCACGCGCCATATTCTCACACGCTTCACACTTGGTGGTCTGTTGGAGAGGCTCATTCTCGGCAGCTATATCGAGTGGACGATAATCTTTCTGCCGTGAAGCTTTAAATCGGCCACACCAGATTGATGATAAAGACGACCACGAAGTAGGCCAGAAAAACTTTCCAGTTCAATTGGTGTTTGTTTTCTTCGTTGATCACGCCGGCCGATTTCATTGCCAGGTTTGTGATAACTAGAGCGGCAATGATGACCGCCGCATGTGCCAGGTCGAAATGCAAACTAGAGCTCCCTTATGCAGATGTTAGCTAGATGAAAATGTGTCAGCAGTCACCTGATGGCAGCATAGCTACATCTGAGTACCTTCCGTCAGATGTCGTGATCCGAGCACATGCACCAGTATCCTTGTTAAACCAGTACGAGGTCAGCCCTTCGCTTCGGATGAGTTCAAACCCGAGACTTTGAATACCCATTTCAGCTTGGCCCGCTCTTGCCCCTTCAAATGACGAAAGATCGCTAGAACTGCCAACAGTTGATGCACTTGCATCCACCGAACCGCTACTCTCATCACATGCTGCAAGCGCCGAAATGCACATTGTGCCGATCACCAATAGGACCTTGGGTTTCATCTGTTTTTCCCTCGCTTTTTTGGACTTGCGTTCCAGGGTTTCTGATTGATCACCTATTCAATTCCGAAAATGACGTTGTAGTCGACAGAAGAGTTGCTGCGATTGATAACCTCCACAACATGATCACCGGATTGCCAAAGCTGTCCTCGATACTCCTTGTCCGCCGACATCAATCCCAACAGTTCAGATCCATCGGGGTTGCGAATAACGTAGTCCAAGGAGCCATTTCGCGGAGCAACGCGAACGTAAAGGAACTGTTCATTTTTAGCACCTAGAGCATACTGCTGAGACGCTCCGGGCGCGAGTTCACCAACGAGTTCTGCGCCAGTGGAACCAGAATCAAATTTGACGCGTTGGCTACCAGTAGACCCGGCGGCGCCTGCCATGGCTCCACCGCCATCATCCATCGCTTCGACAACCGACATCTCGCCGATGCTTCCATCCTTGTACGCGATGCAACGCCAAAGTGTTCCGCCTGCGTCACGTAACATGACGAGCGTGCCCGCTTCTGAGAACTCTGAGCTTTCAATCGTACCTGATTGACCGTCTGGTCCTCCAACCTGTCGCAAATGATCGATACACGCATCGTCTGCTTCAGACATTGCAAACGAAGCCGTGCCTGCGATTGCGAACATGGGTGTGAGGAGTTTGAGTAAATCGAGTTTCATCAGATGGTCCCTTGCTGGCTAATCCTTGGAGTTTTGTTCCGTGCAAATCGGAACCTCACTTGGCTTCTCGTAAACTTGACAGAAATTCATCGCATGCCTGCGCGCTGCCGACGATCTCGTCCGTCGTTTCAATTCCTTGCAGTGACGCCATTTCAGAATTTACGCGGTTGAGGATCTGATCCGCTTGCTCGGCGGTGATCAGGTTCTCGGCTTGTGCTCCTTTCAATGTGGTGCAGACACCGGCGGACAAGCCTGTCGCAACGCCGACACCCACCGCGGCCCCGCCACCCAAGGTCATCGCCCCAACCACGCCGAGGACGAGCCCGATCACAATTCCCAAGATTACTTTTCCCATGTTTTCCTCCCTTTTGGTGAGAAAGAGTTCAGCCACCACTACTGGCGCAATCTGCGTGCCCATCTGCAAATCATGACCAGCGCCAACAGGTTGAGCATCGGTGCAATCGCCGCAAACCAAGGCTTGGCTGACTCCGAGACCAAGTCCGCTAGAAATATCCAAGGCAGTCCCAACGGCAAAAGGAACACCCCGGACAAAGGGTCTTGTTCCTGTCCCAGCCAGCCAAATGTGCCTGTCAAGAATGCAATCAACGCCAACAGGTAAAGGATCGCAAATACGATGGTGGTTATTCTACAAACCAAGTCGAACTATCCTAAGACCGAGACAGTGCTGCGCAGCCGTTTTCGGTTACGCAACAGACTGCTCACAATGCGCCTTCGTCGCCCAGGAACTCGATACCAGCTGTCGCGCCATCACTGTAAGCAATGCAATTCCAAGGGGCACGATCCTCGCCAACGCCTACAGTGACTTGTGTTCCCGCCTCGCTAAACGCGGATGAGAGCACCACGACTTGCGAATTGTTCGTCGTGTTGGCTACATCTCGCAA